>JAPPLI010000161.1 GCA_028819495.1 Gammaproteobacteria bacterium
CAGGGCAAGCAGGAAAACTGTGCCGGGAAGCGCAGCCCGGAACCAGCGCGTTGAACGGCTACTTCCCTGCTACAGTGGGAGCATCGGGTTTGTCGATATTCCAGGCTTCGATCAGCAGTGATAATTGTCCTTCGATGCGCGCCGTTCGTTGCTGCAGGTCAGCTATATCGACCTTCATTCCGTGTATTTCGCCCTTGATTCCATGTTGTCCGGTTAAAATCAATCCCGCCAATAATGCGCCGACACCGAATATACTTACAATGATGCCGGTAACATCCGTCAGTTTGTGCATAAGCACCTCCTTTGTTGTATTACGTTTTCCGCAAAGAACATTATAGTCGGCCACAGCCGGATAACAATGTTTTTTGTGCGCTCCAGCGGGTGAACGGGGTCAGGTCGCAGGGGCTTCGGGGCCAGGTCGCACAATGTGCATTGCGTGAATGGGGTCACGGGGCTTCGGGGTCAGGTTGTACAATGCACATATGGATGAAAGCAGCGCTCCCCGGGTTCCCGACAAACAGGGGCGCTTCCTCTATACCAGTCTTGCAGTGTCAGGAAAGTTATACTATGCTTTTAAGAGCAGTATATATTGTATAATATGCTTTTGGAATGCTATGTCTACACGAAATGCGCTCACAACAACACCTCCTTATCCGGTTGAACAGACCGTCAAACAGCTGGGTGCCAACCTGCGCACTGCGCGCTTGCGGCGCAATCTCAGCATTGAACAGGTGGCGGAGAAAATCGGCGCCGGCATAAGGGCAATTCGCGCCGCGGAGCAAGGCAAGGTAACAACCGGTGTCGGTGTCTATATCGCGTTGCTGTGGGCTTATGACCTGCTGGAGCCTGCAACGGAACTGGCAGATCCGGGTAAAGACGATACGGGACTCGCCTACCTGAGGGAAAACGAACGACTTCGCGCTCGCAGCAGGAACAGGTTGGATAATGATTTCTGAATTCAATCAGACCGAGTGTTTTGTCTATATCAACCTGCCGGGGGAAATATTACCCGTTACAGCGGGCAAATTCGTCTTGCAATCTGATAAATCCGGTTTGCCGGTCGGGCGATTTGTTTACGGAAAAAGCTACCTGGCCCGACCGGACAAGGTGCCGATAGATCCTGTCGAGTTGAAACTGTCTGATCGCGTCTATGAAACCCGCTCGTTGAAAGGCGTGTTCGGCGCGCTTCGTGACGCCGGCCCGGACCACTGGGGGCGGCAGGTTCTTGAACGGCATACGGGAAAACCCGAGCTGAGCGAAATGGACTATTTGCTCCATGCGCCGGATGACCGGGCAGGCGCCCTGAGTTTCGGCCTGGAGCCGACCCCACCGACTACCATTCCCGGTTTTAATCAAATAATTGACTTGGAGCGGCTGCAGAGAATTGCCATGGCCGTGGCTAATGACGAACCCCTCCCTGATGAGCCGTACAAGGAACAGGTTGCTGACCTGATGCTGGTCGGGACCTCCATGGGCGGGGCGCGGCCCAAGACGGTGGTCGAAGATAATGCGGGATTATGGATAGCGAAGTTCAATCGCGATGATGATAAATGGAACAGCGCCCGGATGGAACATGCCATGTTAATGCTCGCGCGCGCTTGTGGACTGGCGACAGCCGCAAGCACCGTCGTTCAGGTCGGAAACAGGGATGTGCTGCTCGTTAAACGTTTTGACCGGGAGAAAACCGGGGCAGGCTATACCCGCGCCCGCATGCTCAGCGCCTTGACCCTGTTGCGCGCTGAGGACACACATACCTCCCGTGATAAATGGTCTTACCCTGTGCTGGCGGAAGAGGTGCGCCGACTATCCGCCAACCCCCGCAAGGATGCTTATGAACTGTTTCAGCGTATGTGTTTCAATGCATTGCTCTCCAATATCGATGATCATCCGCGCAATCACGCTGTGATAGCCGGCGGGCATGACTGGGAATTATCCCCTGCTTACGATTTGACCCCCTTCGTGCCAGTCAGCATCGAACGACGCGACCTGGCCATGATTTGCGGGGATAACGGCCGCTTCGCCAATGCGGCAAACCTCGTGTCTCAATCAGGGCGTTTCATGCTGGATAAAGTCGACGCGGCAACTACCCTGGATACCATGCAAGAACAGATCAGGGACACATGGTACGAAACGGCCCGTCAGGCAGGCGTATCAAAATCCGACTGCGAAAAAATCAGTGGCGCTTTTGTCTATCAAGGATTTTTTTATGATTATCCGAGCCGGTTTGTTGGGCAATGAAGCGTGTCAGGGGTCAGGTCGTACAATGCACATGTGAAAGAAAGAGTTGTCCTTGCGCGGGATGCTGATTATACTACCCGGAGTGGACCTGCGCCGGCCGCCGTCACCGCCGGGGGAGTGATGACAACCGGCTGCCTTATTGGAATCAGATTGAACTGAAGGAGGAGGATAAGATGGAAACGGCAATGCATACCATGAACCCTGATATTGGCGAGAGATCCTAAAAAAACCAGGAACGTTTCCAGGCGGGAGCGCGGCTTCATAGGCGGAAACATCCTGTCCTTTCTTTCCGGGTTGGCCGTCGGCCTGCTGGTCGCATTCATTGTCTTTCTCCGTTACCAGGTTGTTGAGCCTGGTTCGGGCGTTGAACCGGCCGTTCCGGCAAAAGACAACCAGGCGCAGTCCGAACCGGATAAACCGGATGTCAAGTTTACTTTCTATGACACGTTGCGTGACAAGAAAGTCAATATCTCCGAATGGATGGCCGGTGACAGGGACGCTCGTGAAGAACCGGATGACAAGGCCGCGGACCAGGTTCAGGCAGGCGAGGAGAGCGGGGAAAGCGTTGATGAACAGGAACAGTACGCAGCCCTTGACCGGGACGCGGAAGATGATGTAACCGGTTACGTCCTCCAGGTCGGTTCTTTCAGGGATTTCAGTTCGGCAGACCAGGTCAAGGCGCAACTGGCTTTACTGGGTATCTTTGCCGACATCCAGCGGGTCATGCTCAATGAGCAGGACATCCGTCACCGGGTTCGCCTGGGGCCTTATACCAGTGTAAACGAGATGCGGGACGTGCGCCGCAGACTGAGAGACAACAACATAGAATTCATGTTGATTGAGTTGCGGTAGGAAAAATCTACAGCATATCCTGGGGATCTATATCCAGAAACCACCTCGTGCGCTTCGCCCCGGGCATTGATTCCAGTGACCGGCACCATGGAGCCAGCACTTTCCTCAGGGCATTCCTGTTGCCGGACTGGATCAGCAGTTGGCTGCGATAACGCCCTCTTCTCTTCTCAATGGGCGCGGCGACGGGACCGAAGATATTCAAGGCGTTATTGTCATTCAGATGAGCGCGGGCCTCGCGCAGGAATTTTTCGGCTGTTTCACGACTGGTAGCTTCGGCCCCCAGTAACGCGAGATAGGCGTAAGGAGGCAGATGTGTGTTCCTCCTGTCACTGAGCAGCAGACCGGCGAACCCGGCATAACCCCGCGTTACCAGGGTCTGCAGCAACGGATGAACGGGGAAATGGGTCTGTATGTACACCGCGCCGGGCCTGTCCTCGCGTCCGGCCCGCCCGCTAACCTGAACGATGAGTTGAGCCATGCGTTCACTGGCGCGGAAGTCAGTGCTCAGCAGACCCGCGTCCGCATCGATGATGCCCACCAGTGTCAAGCGCGGAAAATGATGGCCCTTGGCGAGCATCTGGGTGCCGATCAGTATGTCGGCATCGCCTGTCGTGATCTCCCTTATCATCTTCTCCATGGATCCCTTGCGTCGGGTGCTGTCACGGTCTATCCGCAGTATGTTTGCGCCCGGGAAATGTTCGGCCAGGGTACGGTCCAGGCGCTGGGTGCCATGACCCACTTCGATCAGTTCGTCCTGGTTGCAGTCCGGACATTCTGCAGGCAGAGCCCTGCGGGAGTCGCAGTGGTGGCACATAAGACAGCGTTTATCTTTGTGGAAAGTCATCTTTGCGCTGCAGCGGCTGCATTCGGCATACCAGCCGCAACTATGGCACAGGATGACCGGCGCATAACCTCTCCGGTTGAGAAACAACAACACCTGGTTGTTCCGGTCCAGGGTGGCGGATATCTCGTCCAGCAGGGTTTTCGATACCGCGCCGGAAAGGGTTTCATTCCGGAGGTTGATGATGCGAATTTCCGGCGATGCGGCTCCCGATGCCCGCGCCGGCAGGTTTTGTTGCGAGAATTTCCTGGTTTTCACGTTTTTCAGGGTCTCGAGAGAGGGTGTGGCGGAACCCAGCACGACCGGCACGCTGTCGAATTTGCCCCTCACCACCGCAATATCCCTGGCCGAGTAACGGAATCCGCTGTCCTGTTTGTAGGACGTATCATGTTCTTCATCCACGACGTATATCCCCGGTGATTTGAGTGGTGTCCAGACCGCGGAGCGGGTCCCGATGATTACCGGCGCAGTGCCGTTTTTCGCCGCCAGCCAGTTGCGCAGGCGTTCCGTCTCGCTCAGCGCGGAATGCTGCACCCGGATATCGACCGGCAGTCGCTGCCGGAGCCGATCGATAAATTGCGTGGTAAGGCCGATTTCAGGCACCAGTATCAGGGCCTGCCGGTCCTGCGCTATCACGCGTCTCACAACTTCGATATAGACTTCCGTCTTGCCGCTGCCGGTTACCCCCTGCAACAGGTGCGCGCCGTGCGCGTCCGTATTTGCCGTGATTGCGTCAATCGCCTGGATTTGTTGCGGGTTCAGGTCAAAACCCCTGTTTTCAATCACGCTTTCCGTGGATGCCGTCAGCGCTTCCCCGTCCTGCCCGGACAGTCCCTTTCCCTGGCGCAACAACGCAGGCAGGGCGCTGAACAGCGCTTCGCCGACAGGATAATGGTAATAGTCGGCGGCCCAGCACAGTAACTCAAAGTGCCGTTGCGAAAAAAGAGGTTCGTAGTCTATGACGTTACCGAGAGATTTAAGCTGCCCGGGTCGGAGTGCCGTCCGGTCGGAGACCGCCAGCGCCATGCCGACCTGCTCCTTGCGGCGCCCGAAAGGCACGCTTACCCGCATGCCCGGCAGAAATTCGACATGGTTGAACGGTTCGCCGATGACATAATCGTAATGTCTGCGCAACGGCACCGGCAGCGCAACCTGTAAATATCGCTTGTTCACGGATTAAAAGATCCGGCCGGGCGCGTCGCTTGATTCGGAGGTGGTATCGTAGGGAATAATGAGCCTGCTGCACTCAACGGCATCGGGCATGCGGTCGGCCATGAAGACTTCAAAATCCGCGTTGCCGTCACCGGCCTTTGCCGGGCAACCGGTTTCCCGGTTGATCCTGATGGTAACAATGTCTGCCGGTCGCGCCACCGGGGTAACCGGCATATCCTTCAGGGCGGCGCGCATATACTCTATCCATATCGACAAGGCGCTTCTGCTGCCTGTCTCACCCTGGCCCATGGGGCTGAAGTCATCGAAGCCCATCCAGGCGACAGCCACAACGGACGGGTTGAAACCGGCAAACCAGGCATCGCGTTGCTCATTGGTGGTGCCCGTCTTGCCGGACAGGTCATCCCTTTTCAATTCCCGGTACGCCCTGGCGCCGGTCCCGCGCCGGACGACGTCCCTGGTCAGGTCGTTCATGATCCAGATGTTTTGCGGGTTTACCACGCGTTCGGCAATCTTCTGGTTGACCGGGGCTGTTTCCGCGGGGTCTTGTCCGGGGACTTCCGCTTCCGGGGTTTCCACTGCCGCGGCTTCACCTGACTGGGGACGGAATTCAACTCCGTCCCCGGCCTCTGCCGCCTCCGGACAATCGGGACACACGGTAACCGGATGCGCCTGGAATAGCAGGTCCCCCGTATAGGTCTCTATGCGCTCGATGAAAAACGGCTCCACGCGGTAACCGCCGTTGGCGAACACCGTATAAGAATCGGCAAGCTGCCAGGGGGTGACCGTACCGGTGCCCAGCGCCAGTGAAAGATTTTTGGGCAACCGGTCAGCATCAAAACCGAATTTTTCTATGTGCCTGATTGTACTGCGGACCCCAAGGGCGTGCAGTAACCGGATCGATACAAGGTTTCTCGAACGGCGCAAGGCTTCTCTCAACCGGGTGGGACCGAACGACCTGCCGCTGTAATTTTCCGGGCGCCACTGGTCTTCAATACTGGGGTCATCGTAGACAATGGGAGCGTCATTGATGATGCTGGCCGCGGTAAATCCGTTTTCCAGTGCGGCCGAGTAAATGAAGGGTTTGAAACTCGACCCGGGCTGGCGTTCAGCCTGGGTGGCCCGGTTGAATTTACTACGGTAAAAATCAAAGCCGCCGACCAGGGCCAGGGTTGCGCCATTATGCGGGTCCAGTGAAACCAGTCCGCCTTCTATACTGGGAATCTGGGCCAGACGCCACCTTCCATCGGCGTCCTTTCTGACCCTCACCACATCGCCAACCTTGACTATTTCACCGATCTTTCTTGGCGCCGGGCCCCGTACGTTCTCATTTATATACATGCGCGCCCAATCGAGGCTGTTCCAGCCAAGCTCTACCCGGCCGATGCCGGAGACCCAGGCTGATGCGGTAAACCCGCGCTCGTCGATAATCAAGGCCGGCGCCAGGTCAGCGATGGCGGCATGCGCATCAAGCAGTTGATCCCACCCGTCCCCGGCCATATCGGGAGTAAGCTCGTAGTGTTGCTCGGGGCCGCGGTAACCGTGTCTTTCATCGTATTCCAGCAACGCCAGGTTGAGGGCGCGATTCGCGGCAACCTGCAGTGCGTCACGGATGGTTGTGGTCACTACGTAGCCGTCGCTGTAGGTGTCGTCGCCGTACTCTTCGACCAGGTGCTTGCGTACCATCTCGGCGACATAGGGCGCCTCGAGATCGATACTGGGACTATGCAGTGATGCGGTTACGGGCGCACTGTCGGCCTCAAGGAAGCGGTCCTGATCAATGTAGTCCAGTTCCAGCATGCGCCGCAGCACGTACGACCTGCGTTGTACTGCCTGCTCAGGGCTGGTTACCGGATTCGTCCTTGACGGCGCCTTCGGCAGCCCTGCCAGCATCGCGTGTTGCGCCAGGTTCAGGTTCGTTATACCGGTACCGTAATAGACCTGCGCCGCGGCGCCAACCCCGTAGGCGCGCTGGCCCAGGTAGATTTTATTCAGATAAAGCTCGAGTATTTCGTTCTTGGTCAGTTCCCTTTCTATCTTGATGGCCAGGAAAATTTCATTCAGTTTTCGCATGTAGGTTTTTTCCCGGGTCAGGAAAAAATTGCGCGCCACCTGCATGGTAATGGTGCTGCCGCCCTGTCGTTTCTCTCCGGTCCTGGCCAGGGAGATTGCGGCCCGCACCAGTCCCTGCCAGTCCACGCCCGGATGGTCGAAGAAGCGGTCATCTTCCGCCGCAATGAATGCCTGGATCAACTGTTCGGGAACCTCATCAATTAACACCGGCGCGCGCCGTTTCTCCCCGAATTCCCCGATCAACGCTCCGTCCTGGCTGTACACGCGCAGGGGGACCTGCATGCGCACATCGCGCAGCACTTCGATATCCGGCAGGTTGGAAACGATAAGATAGATCGCGGCGCCGGCGGCGATGAAAGATACCACCGCCAGCGCTTTGAATAAGGACATGGCCCGCATGATAAGTAGTGTAATAGATTTATTACCGGTACATAATACAGTTTTGGCCGGCGTGCGCCTTGACCCGGATGAAAACGAACAATATCGACAATATCTTTCTAGTCGGCCTGATGGGCGCAGGCAAGTCCACTATAGGCAAGCAACTGGCGCGGGAACTGGGCAAGCAATTCAGGGATTCCGACAGTGAAATAGAAAAAAGGACAGGCGTCAGCATTGATGTGATATTTGACATAGAAGGAGAGCAGGGGTTCCGCTGGCGTGAAACCGGTCTGTTAAGGGAACTGGTGAGTGAACGCGGGATTGTGCTGGCGACCGGTGGTGGAGCGGTACTGGCATCTGAAAACCGGCAGTTACTCAGGGACAACGGTCTGATCATTTACCTGAAGGCATCAGCGGAACACCTGGCCGGCAGGGTCAAACTGGACCGGCGCAGACCGTTGCTGCAATCCGGTGATAAACTTGTAAAAATTCGTGAACTGATGACCCAGCGGGAGCCGGTTTATCACCAATTGGCGGACCTGGTGGTGGAGACCAATAACAGGAGCATCCCCCGTGTCGTAAGGGAAATCAGCAAAATGATAAAAGAGACATGAAACAGCTTGACGTTGAACTGGGGAGCCGGTCCTACCCGATTTATATCGGCGCCGGGTTGTTGCAGCAGTCCCCCGCGCTTGTCGGCGCGCAACTGAGCGAGCAGACCCTGGTCATCAGCAACAGCGTCGTTGCTCCTTTGTACCTGGACACACTGCTTGAAGGGTTGGCGGACATACCCGCCTGCACCTTGATTATAGAAGATGGCGAGCGGCACAAGACCATGGAGACCCTGAACGGGATCATTACCCGGCTCCTGGAGGAACAGTTCAACCGCACCTGTACCCTGGTAGCCCTGGGGGGAGGGGTTGTCGGCGACGTAACCGGGTTTGCCGCGGCCTGTTACCAGCGCGGTGTGGGCTACATCCAGGTTCCCACCACTTTGCTTGCCCAGGTTGATTCCGCGGTGGGCGGCAAGACGGCGGTGAATCACAGGCTGGGGAAAAACATGATTGGCGCGTTCCATCAGCCTGCCGCAGTAATCAGCGATACGGACGTGCTCGAATCCCTGCCGGCGCGTGAGTTTCGCGCCGGGGTTGCCGAGGTCATCAAGTACGGGCTGATCAACGACAATGAATTCTTCTGCTGGCTGGAGGACAATATGGAAGGTCTGCTGCAACGGGATGCGGCCTGCCTCGCCCATGCGATCGAGGTCTCATGCCGCAACAAGGCGGGGATCGTGGCCCGGGATGAACGGGAATCCGGTTTGCGCGCCATCCTCAACCTGGGGCATACCTTCGGCCATGCCATAGAGACGGCCCTGAATTATGAAACCTGGCTGCACGGCGAAGCGGTGGCCGCGGGCATGTCCATGGCGGCGCATCTCTCGACAAAGACGACCGGGCTCAGGGAGAGCGATGCCTTGCGGGTGAATTCATTGCTGGAAAAAGCGGAACTGCCTGTCAACCTGCCGGACACGGTCAACCGGGAACAACTCAGGGAACTCATGGCCGTGGACAAAAAGGCCCGCCACGGCCGCCTGCACCTGGTGTTGCTGGAGGAGATAGGCAGGGCCGTGGTGACGCCGGATTTCGAGGGGGCGGACCTGGAGGCTACGCTTATAAAAAACTGAATGTCAAAGGTTCCTCAACATGCTTCTGGCAATGATTAGCTGCTGTATCTGTGAAGTGCCTTCATACAACCTGAACAGGCGTACGTCACGATAGAAACGTTCTACATTATAGTCTGCGATATAGCCTGAACCGCCGAATATCTGCACCGCACGATCCGCCACCCTGTTTACCATCTCAGTGCAGAATAACTTGCAACATGCCACTTGCTCCGTCACCTGTTCCCCGCTTGTATAACGCCGGGCCGTTTCTTCCACCATACATTTACCGGCGTAGTGTTCCGTCTGGGAATCAGCCAGCAATGCCTGTATTAACTGGAAATTGCTGATCTTAGTGCCGAACTGCTGGCGCTCCCCGGAATAATTTACACTGTCTTCAATCAGACGTTTTGCCGCCCCAACCGAGACCGCACTGATATGCAGGCGGCCGCGGTCAAGAACCTTCATAGCCATCGAGAAGCCCTTGCCTTCGATACCGCCAATCAGTGCCGACCTGGGGACTCTTACATCGGTCAGCACAACGTCACAAACGTCAGAACCCCTAAGTCCCATTTTGCGTTCCGGTTTCCCCAGTTGGATCCCCGGCAGATCAGCATCGACCAGGAATGCCGATATACTGTGAGTTTTATCTTCACGGCTCCCGGTCCTGGCCATCAGGGTGAACACGCCGGCACGGAGCGCATTGGTTATGAACCTCTTGGTACCGTTAAGTACATAGCTGTCGCCTTCAAGACTGGCGCTGGTCTTCAGGGAACCTGCATCGGAACCTGCATCAGGCTCGGTTAATGCAAAAGAGCCGATTAACTCACCTGTAGCCAGTTTCGGCAGGTAATGTGATCTCTGCTCTTCAGTTCCATCCATAACAATTCCCTGTGAACCTATTCCGATGTTGGTGGCGATTACCGTGCGGAATGCCGGCGAAGTAAATCCCAGTTCCTGGGCGACAAGCACTTCTTCAAACATCGACAAGCCCAGACCCCCGTATTCCTCAGGTATCGAGAGACCGAACAGGCCCATTTCTCTCATTTCCTCGATGATTTCATCGGGGATCCGGTCATCCCGGTCAACCTGTTGTTCAATCGGCAGCAATCGATGTCTTACATAGCGCCGTACCGAATCCAATAATTGATCAAGTACTTCTCTTTCTACAGCCAAAGCTGGATTCTCCTTACTTGCGGGAAGCCACGGCATCAGCCAGAAGACACAGGATTTCAAACATCATGCTCGCCCCTACCAGTGCCGTGTTTCCGCTCGGGTCAAAAGGTGGTGCAACTTCAACCACGTCACCGCCAACCAGATTCAATCCGCGCAGCGAACGCAGCATCATCTGGGCTTCAAGGGTGGTAAATCCTCCTATCTCCGGTGTTCCCGTCCCGGGCGTGTAAACGGGATCCAGTCCATCCACATCAAAACTGATATAGGTAGGACCATTCCCGACTATCTTCCTGGCCTCTTCCATGATTGACCTATACCCCTTGTCGTAGAATTCATCCATGTAAACGACCCGCATGCCGCTGTCGTGGCTGAACTGCCAGGTCCTTTTTTCACTCAATGATCCCCGAATGCCAATCTGGATGGTGCGCAGTGGATCCAGCAGCCCCTCTTCTGCAGCTATCTTGAAGGGGGCCCCATGATGGAATTTTGAATCCGCAATATCGTCTGCCGTATCACAATGTGCATCAAAATGGACCATTCCCAAGGGTCGGTCTTTGCCAAGCGCCCTGAATATCGGCAAGGTAATGGAGTGATCGCCTCCTGCTGTCAGGGGAATAATCCTGGCCTTGTGAATTTCCTCGTAAAAAGATTGGATATCAGCATGGCCCTGTTCCAGGTGATACAGGTGTTTGAGGGGGCAATCGCCAATATCTGCAATGCTGCACAGTTCAACCGGCGCGATATCCAGCAACTGGTTATAGCCGCGAATCAGTGTGGACTGGTTACGGATTTCCCTGGGTCCGTGCCTGGCCCCTGCTCTGTTCGTCACCCCCAAATCGAACGGAACGCCGGTCAGTCCGATATCAATATCGCTTAATTCGGTAGCCTGTGGCAGGTTGAAAAAGCTGGCAATGCCGGAGAACTTGGCGCCGCCCGTCTTTCCCTTACTGTCAGTTGCATGGGACATTGACTGAACCTTCCACCGTCTGGCCGGCCTGCTAATCCACCGCTTCGCGTATCAGCGGGCAGGTGGAACAGTGAATGCCGCCGCCGTTTTTCTGCATGCTGTCGTAGGGGATCTCGATTATCTCAATATTACGTCGCTCCAGTTCTGCGAGGGTCCTGGCAGACATCCCTGGAGGCATGAGCACCCTGCCCGGCGCGACCGCCAGTCCATTGATGATCCACGGATCATCTTCCGGCGTGATTTCAACGGAATCGATGTTCAGTCTTTTCAACTGCTGCAGAAAATCGTATGCCAGGTTACCGGCATCTACAAGAGCAAGGTTGACATCGATCATGAGAAATGACTGGTCAATATGGATATTATAACCGCATAAATCTGTCACTATCAGTTCGACTCCCTGGTGCTTCAAGGTATTTTCCAGCTGTTCGATACCGGCATTGTTCACACGGATTGAACGTCCGACCACGGCAGTACTGGAATTGAGCCAGGCAAAACTCCCACCCTCGAGCATACCGGTTCCATGTATCGTATGCAGTATGGGCACGCCATACCTGGCCAGGGTCCGGGTGACACACAACTCCTCCCCCCGACGCATCTTTGCGGCAAGCCGTGAAACTATGGCGCCGCCCTTGACGGCAATGGAGGAATCACGTATATAACATGATTTGAAGCGACCGCTGATTTCACCTTCCAGCATAATCACCTCAACCCCTTCATCCTTCAGGGTCTGCACCAGACCATCGTGATCGACCTGCATCGCAGAGAGGTCGGGAATGGTATCACTCTGGAAATACCAGCCCTCCTCAAGGTCGCCGTATGATCCGATACTTTCTATGCGCTTGGTTTTATCGATGACGTCGAATTCGGAACCGGGGCGGTGCACCAATACCGTTTTCAATTTCCCTACGTCTGTATCACAACCCCATTCCCGTCCCCAGACAGCCTTGAGTTGAGCCGCATTTTCAAATGCAGGCTCTGGATGTGAGCCGAACATCTTGATTGTCTGTGCATATATGTCGTCAACCATAAGCGACATACTAATATATCCGGACCAACTTGACGACTGCGCCTGTCTGCTGATTTTGTCCCTGACACCCCATTATACTTGCAATCAAGCGGCAATAATCCCGGAAGGCGCTCCTGTAATTAATAGATTGGAATGCCATTCGCACGGAAGCAGGCAACCAACGGCTGGACATATTTTTCATAACGCTTCCAGCCACTGACGGATGAAGTGTAGACTGCCTCGCGCACCTGGCGAGCGCTACGAGAGGTCGTTGGCGTTTTGTTCTCGTAAAATCTGAGGCACTCCGGTTCAAACTCCAGGCCGCAATAATTCAGAATACGTTTGGACTCACCTTCGATATCATTCGCAAGATCTTCGTAGCTCACGTCAAGAATCACACCGGGATACACATTGTGCCAGTGATCCATAAGACGGCGATAAGCCAGATAGTAGGCGCTCAAATCCTCTAAATTGTACGAAAACAAGTACGCGCCTTCAGTGAAATATTGTTTGAAATTGCTGAGACACGTATCCATTGGATTGCGCGTCATGTGAATAATCTTCGCGTTTGGAAGCGCCTGCCGAACGAGGCCGACGTAATAAAAGTTGGTGGGTAGCTTGTCTGTAAAATACGGATAATTTTGAAAACGCCACCGTAAACATTCAATATATTGCTGACCCAGTTTCTTATGGTCGATCCGGGTTGATTGCCTGATAAGGCTCTTACTGAGAAAGACCAGTCTCCCTGGCGTATATTCGGCCTCCGGGATCAGATCATGCAGTTGTGTGACAAGGCCCAGATGTTCACCGCTTGGATATACCTCACTGTGGCTGCCCAGAATACGTTCGACCAGCGTCGTCCCTGTACGGGCCATGCCTATGATAAAAATCGGGACTTCGCTTTCAAGTCCACCGGCAACAGTATTTGAGTCGACGTATTCCTTTGTATAGGTATCTGCCATTTCCTTAAAGAGGCTGACGTCGGATTTCACATCATACTTATTGATTTGGGCCAGCAACTCCCCGGCGCGCACCATGTTGATAAACGCGCGTTTATGCTCACCAAAATCTTCGTATTCCTTTGCCAGGGCGTACAGAAGCTTTGCAGCGCCGCGCCTGGAGCGCACTCCACTATTCAACATGGTTTCAATTTTCCCGGTGTGATTGGTTTCTCTGGTGCAGGTACGCAGATTTGCCAGTTCGTAATATGCCTCATAGCAATGCTCATCACATCGAAGCGCATCGTTGTACTCCGCCTCTGCCCTGGCAAACTCACCATTGAAACGCAGTGTGTCCGCCAAACCAAAATGTAACCAGGCCGTATCCGGTTGTTTTATAATTGCATTTTGAAACAAGGCGAGGGGCTTCGAGTGTTCTCCCAGCTGGTTGTATAACATCGCAGCCCGCCCCGATGTAATGGCATCATCCGTTTCCAATATGTCCATCCGCTCAAGCAATTCAAGGCTCTTTGCCGACAGGCCGCGGCCAAAATAGCAGTAAGCCAGCTCCAGTAATGACTGTGTGTTGTTCGCATCAAGGCTGACGGCTTTCTCAAGGAATGCGGATGCTTTTTTTAGATCCCCGCTCAGCCGTGTTGCTCGACCCAGTAAAAACCAACCGAAAGGATTGCCTGGGTCGATCTCTGCCAGCTCGCGGCTTTGCGCAATTGCAGCATCAAACCGGCCATGCTGAATTGCTTCATTCACGATACGCTCAAATTGTGCTGCGGTTTGTGCCTGTGTCATGGCCTGAACATTATTTCACTGAAGTCCCTGAATAGACAAATATCTCAACGGCAGTTCTTCCCTCTTATTATGTGTTCAGTGAAAGGTTAAGCTGCCATCAGTTTTACGGGAAGATTTTGCGGGCCGTTGAGGCTGGGGCTGGGAAAAGGAACCGGCGTTCCGCTGACTTCGAACGAACTCGTCAGGTGGGTTAACGCCTTCAGGGTCTCCTGCACAAGGACCCGGGACAGGAATATGCCAAGACACATATGTATGCCGCGATTGAAAGCCATGTGCACATTATTCTTGCGTGTGATATCGAATTGTTCCGCGCGCCTGAATTTTCGTTCGTCACGGTTGGCCGAGTCCAGCCAGCACGTCAGTACGTCGCCTTTCTTCAGGGTAACGCCATGCAGTTCCATATCAGAAGCCACGTAACGCTCCACATTACGGAATGAAGGTCTGAAGCGCAGCACCTCCTCGACCGTTCGTGAAACCAGGTCCGGATCGGACCGCAAAAGGGATTGCTGTGCCGGATATTTGTCCAGCAGCAGGATTGCGTTGGTCAATAACAGGGGCGCCGCCTCTTGCCCGCCCAATGCGACAAGTGCGGCTAACTCGTACAACTCTCGCCGGGTAAGCATTGCGCCGGATCGCGTGTTCTGCACGAGGACACCCAGCAGATCATGACTCCGGGACCGGCACCGCTGTTCAAGCGCCGGTGAGAGAAACTCGCCGACTTCCCGGTACAGGGGCTGCAACACCAGGTCCCATTTTTTCTTGGGATCAGGGTCCGTGAACAGGTGTAACTCATCAACCTTCACGATCTCCTCCGACCACCGGTGAAATGTATCCTGATTGCTTCCAGGCAGTCCCAGGATTTCACTGATGATACGCGTAAACAGGGGTTCTGCGACCCGGGTGTAAAAATCCGTTTTGCCGGCCGCTATTGCGGTATGCAGGAGTTCTTCAACAATCGCCGCTATGCGCGCCCGCAGTTGTTCAACCCTGCTCCGGCTGAACGTCTCATCCACCACCTTGCGCAATCGGGTGTGCTGCGGCGGATCGTCAAACAGCACCGCGAAACTGCCCTTGAATTCCGGGACCGATGGAAACATTTCGTGGTCGTGGACGATCCGGAAAATATCTTCGTAACGAAATACGGACCAGATCCGGCGCGGGCCTTCATGCAACATGACAGGCTGCTCGTCCCGGGCTTGCCGGTAGATTGCGAAACGTTTGTCTTCATCCATGTCCGGGTCGAACGGATCAAAGCTGAAATGATCAATGGCCAATTTGGGTCAGAGTTGATAGGTATACCAGACATGGGGTTCCGAGTAGCGTCCCGTATCATTTTCACGGTCGATAACGAGCGGCACGTGTCCCCCCTGGATAACGTATTCGCCACTTTCGGGAAACTTTATCCCGGTCCAGGATTCCCACTCGGAAACGGTGGCCGTAATAACGGTTGAATCGTAAGTGATTTCCGTAAATTGCGCGCCTGTGCGCTCCTGCATGCGCAACCAGGGATCGAATTTTTCGCCGTTCTCCCGCGTCCAGGTGATATAGCGCTGTATTGGCGCCAGGGGATAAAGAGGTTTGAGCGTGGGTCTGACCGGGACACAGATTGCTTTCAGGCCATCGGCTGAGGCCAGGTCCTTGTAAGCGGAGATGATGCGTTCGGAGACTCCGCTGCCCCGTGCGTCATCGACCACCATGGCCTGTACCGGGCACAGAACATTGGACATGATGTTCCGTCTGAACTGATCCGGAGCTATGGTCAGTAATTGCTGGAACCCCGGCAGGTGTTCATCAGCTTGTTTGTAGTACGGCAAGGCGTTGGCCGCGCCTAACAAGTTTCCACCGGCGGTGTCAACGAAGTACAGTTGATAACGGGCAAACTCGCCAAGGAGATGGGGGCGGCAGTCGTCGAAGCCGTCTTGCAGCAGAAATTCAGGAAATGATTCCCCTTCCAGTTCACTCAATCTGTCCGAGAATTCCGGCTGGTCCCTGTGCGAAACAACCTGAAATTCCATCAGCGTCCCGAGTGGGGATGTGTTACTCCCCTAATTATAGCGGTAACTCACGGCCAGACCGATTGTCCGGGGCCGGGTCACGTACTCGTAAGCGCTCCTGTTGCCCGAAAACCCGGCCGGTGTGCCACCCGTGATACCCTCTTCGCTGAATAGATTGCGGCCGTAGATGCTCGCGCTCCATTTACCGGCATCCAGAGTGACTGACGCGTTCCAGATAAAGAATGAATCCGGTTCAAAGTAGTTCCTGCCGTACAAGACGTCCCGGTTAAAAGTTGACTGTGATTTGCTCCGGAAGCTGGTGTCCACATGCCAGTTCAGAAACCAGTTGTTCATGAGTGGCTGTTCGAAATCCAATCCACCTGAGAAAGAGTGTTTTGGAACATTAGGCAGGTTATCGCCGTCATATGCCGCTATGGAATCTTCGACGCTATTGGTGAATACCCCGCCAAAAGCCACGAGGTCTGTAATTACAAAATCTTCAGTTATCTCGGCATCCGTGTAGCTGTAGCCAAAATTGAAATGGAGTTGATCCGTTATCCTGCCGCCGGCTTCCAGTTCGATTCCTATGGAGCGGGCTTCTGACCCGTTGAACACTCCCAGTTGCCCTGCAGGGGTTGTTTCATCGAACTGGAAATTTTTCCAGTCTATGTAATAACCGGCCAGGGAGTAAGTCACGTTATCCGCGAGTCTGCCCTTGATTCCGGCTTCGTAATTGGTTACCTCATCGGGGTCATAGGTGAGAAATTCCGGTAGAGAAGCGTAAAAACCGCCTGTGGGGAAGGGATTTGCCCCACCGCGACGGAATCCTTCCGCCCAGGTAAAATACACCATCATGGCATCGCTGATGTCATACGAGGTGTTGACCTTGAATAACTGGTCCTCAAAGTCGGAGCCGATCGGCCCGACTGCGACAGAGCCCAGTAAATCTTCACCGTCATTTGCGCAATATGGCCCACAGAACGGAGCTGTCTGAAGCAACTGGGCTTCGAAATCCTGCCAGAATGCGCGCATCCCGCCGGTTACCTGCCACTGGTCGGTAATTCTGTAGGTAAGCTCCCCGAATACCGCGAAATTTTCAAACGTAGTGTCAAAATCGACACCAAAAATCTTGTTCGGTAATTGCGGGTTGAAGCCGTATCCACCCAGAAATTCCTGGTCGAATTCATTGAACCCCGGAAAGTGTGCGTCGAGAAACCATTCGAAATCCGTGTCCTGGTAGTAGGCGCCGACAACAAAATCAACACGCTTGTCCCAATCGGAGGCCAGGCGCACTTCCTGGGAAAATCCATCCTTGCTGAGCACATCCCGGTCAAGACCCATGAGGCGGGGGTAGTATCCGTACAGGTAGGCAAGATTGATATTGTCAGGACTGGGAACGATCTCATAAAACCCGTTATCGACACGAAGGTAATCGGTCTCCGTATCAAAATACGATGTCGCGGAAGTAAACGTAGCAAACCCGAAATTGAAATTAATCTCTGCCGACAGGACATCTGTCTCATCCTCGTAGGGTGATCGCGCAACCTTGTTATGCGCATAATCACCGTTGTTACCGGGGAACGTGGTCGCGCCGTCCGGGTATGCTCCACCGGGAATGCCGGCAACGTTTTCAAAGAAAGAACCGGGGAAATGCGGAACGCTGCTATCGCAGACACACCCCATAAAGTCCTGATTTACTCCCTGCAGGTCATCCTGGCTGCTTTCCTCGCGGTGATAGGAGAATAACGCTTCGAGGTTATCACTTGGTTGCCAGAGAACGGACACCCGGGCGTACCAGTTGTCGTAATCATTGGTATCTTTCCTGGGGTCGAGCACAAAGCCGCTGGCAAGATCATCCGCCACCCTTGGAGTCGGTCTGCCCGGAAAATCGCCGGGACTGCCGCCTCCGCCCTCGGTGGCAACCAGGCCGTTGCCGTCTATAAAACCGCCCAGCTCTTCATAACCGGCGGCTACACGCAACGCCATGCGGTCCGTAATCAACGGCACATTGACAACGGCATCGAAACCGTAACTTACCTCATCGGATGCATCGGTAATGGAAATATCAGACGAGGCGTCCACGGTAAAGGCGCCAGCATCAGGACGGTTCGGGATAAATCGTATGGTCCCCCCCGCGGAACTGGAACCGTACAGGGTTCCCTGCGGGCCGCGCAGCACCTCAACACGTTCTATATCGTTGATGGACATGGGAAAAAAGACTGGAGTTTCCCCCAGGTATGTAGATACCGTAGGATCCGAGAAGTGTGGAAAATCCTGCTGATTCGTACCTGACTGGGCATTGAGCCCCCTCAGCACGAAGTTATTGTTCGCGCCGCGAACCCCCGGTCCCTGGTCGATGGTAAACAGTCCGGATACCAGGCGGGTCAGGTCGCTCAATGTCGCTGTTCTCGCCCTGCTGAGATCTTCTTCGCTGAATGCGGAAATGTTGTAAGGGATATCAAGAACCGTCTGCGCACGCCGTGTCGCGGTGACGATAATCTCCTCCACCTCCTGGGCTGGGGCTTGGGTTGCCGTCAGGATCCCGGCGGCCAGAGGTGTGAGGATAAACCGTGCGGATTCAGAGACGCGGGACCCCCTTCGGGAAGCGCGAGATTTCAATGGTTTTTTCATCAATTCCCCCTTAGATGGTGATTTCTTCAACGTTCCTTACAGGATAGCCGCCATGTGTACGCAATATATGGAATCCGGAACACACGCATCTACTACTTCAGTATAAATACTAACACCGAAAAACGAATTTCGCAAATTATCCGGGCAATTCGACTAGAATGATAGCCAAACTACCTCAAGGGCAAGTTTCACGCATGGGATATTCTCACTTACGATTGACGGCGGGCGTAGCCGCGGGCTACGTCGCGGGCTACGCCGGACCATACAGCTTTGTTGTTCTCGTCGGTCCGCTTATGGAGCGGTTTAACCTGACGGAGGCCGGAATTGGCGCGTTGTTCGGCGTTGAAATGCTGGCTCTTGCCATTGCTTCAGTCTGGTTTGCCGGAAAGGGAACTGTACTGAATATTCGACAGTTCTCACTTTTCGGTCTTTTGGCTATTGTCGCAGGATACCTGGTTGCTGTGGCTTCCATGCAGCTCTGGCAGTTTGCCCTTGCGCGTTTTATCATCGGGCTTGGCGAGGGGCTGGTGTTGGGTGCCGCAAACTCAGCGGGCGCAACGGCTTCCAATTCAGAGCGCGTCTTCGGTGGAGCGCAACTGGCCATCAGTTCGGCCACGATGCTTCTCGTGAGCGCCATACCCCAATTGACGTTGCATTGGGATTATCACGCGGGAATGGGACTGGTCCTCGCAGTGGTTTTGCTCACGGGTATATTTCTGGGTTTTCTGCCTGAACGTGCGGTCTCGGAGCAACCTGACAACCGGGCTTCTTCAATCGACAGCCTCCCGCATTTGTCCTTGGGGACCCTCATCCTGCTGGCATTCCTGTTATTTTCCCTGGCAGACCTCAGTGTCTGGTTATTCAGCGAACGCATGGGCGACCGGGTGGGCCTGTCACCCACAACCATCGGGCTGCTGCTCGGTGTCGGGACGGGAATCGGTCTCGCAGGTCCTGTCATCGCCATATTTGTACATGTCCGTTATGGCCGTATCCTGCCGTTCACTGCCGGACTTTTGCTGCTTGCAGGTTCCATGTTCGGGATTACCCACGCAGCCAACGCGCAGATTTATATCGTCAGTCTGTTGCCCTTGAACCTGACTGTCCTGTTTCTCTATCCTTACTTCCTTGGCGCCCTGTCTGAAATCGACGCGTCGGGCACTTGGACTATCTTGTCCGCGCCCGTCGTATCGTTCGGCCTGGCAGTCGGACCGATCATTACCGGCGTATTGGCCGCAGAAAAAGGTTATGAAACAGTCGGATGGTTTGCCGGCATGCTGACCCTGACGGCGCTGGGCTTAATGCTGGTGGTATTGAGCCGGGAGGTATTCAGGAAGGCATCCTAAAGTGAGTGACTATAAGGGTTTTAATTGTGGCATCACCTGCCCGGCAAACATTCGTAGCCCCTCCATGGTCCGCTCGTAGGAATTTTCCCCGATCGTGTCGGGACAGATCACGAGTTCCGTTACGCCAATATCGACTGTGCGTTTGCGCAATGCCGCTGCACAGGCGGTGACAGGACCCACGTAAGAGAGCACGAACCCCTTGTGTTCCCGTTTGAGTTCGTCGGGGTCATAGTTGATCTGCGCGGCCCGTTCTTCAAGTACGTTATCCAGTTTATCGGGTCCGACTTCACTCTCCGTAAACAGAATGGCGCTGAGACGGCCTTTTTTTATCTCGTCGTAATTCCGGCCTAAATCTTCGCAATAGGTTTTCAGTGTATTTATCGCCTCCACTACCTTTTCATCATCCGTACCGAGGAGATTTACCCGGTCGGCAAATTCTGCCGCCAGTCGGGTGAGGTATCTTTTGCTCTTGAATGCGATCTGGAGTTCCGGGCCGGACCGGCGCACCGGTTTGGGGAAATTGACCAGGTTACTTACGGAATAGTACTTGCCTTCGAAGCTGGTGCGCTCCTCGGTCCAAAGGGAATTCAATATTCGAACCTCCTCCTCCAGTTTGTCCGCACGTTCGGTTGCGCTCAGATAGGGTTCCCCCACCGCCCGGGTCTGGTCGGGGGCATTGCCGGCGCCCATGCTGACGGTCAATCGGCCTTCACTGATAATATCCACAAGCGTTGTGATCTTGGCAAACAGCGCCGGATGGCGCCGGCCGCAAGGTGAGACCAGTGGTCCGATGCGCATGCGCTGTGTGGTCTCAGCCATCGCGGGCAGGACCGTCCAGGGGTCGTAAACTTCTACCCGGGCCTGGGCGTTGGCAGGGTCATCGTCAAAATAATGGGGAAACAAATCGTCTCCCATATAACAGGCGTCGTAACCCAGTTCCTCGATTTCCTGCCACCCGGCCCGGAGCTGCTCATAGTTCCAGCCCCAGCCCACCATCAGCGTTGATATTTCCATCAGACTTTCAACTGTTGTATTCCAATCGATTTAACGATAATAGTAGTTTATTCCGCATTTCACTACGAATTCAGTCGGAGCGCTAAGCTATAATATCAGTATCTTAAATCGAAAGGTGGAGAGTTGTACGCCGAAAAATATGAAACGCGCCAGGAAATCTGCTGAAAACCTTCATGGTCTGCTCGATAATTATGACATAGGCATCATCACTGAATTACGCAATGACGGGCGTATGCCGTACCGTGCCATTGCCGAGATAGTGGGATTGTCGGAAGCCGCGGTCAGGCAGCGGGTGAACCGGCTGGTGAAGGACAAGGTGTGCCAGATCACCGCAGTCATGGACCCCAAGGCGCTGGGTTTGAACGCGGTGGCATCGGTGGGCATGAAAGTCGATGGCGATTTTGTTGAGATCGCCGACCGGCTTGCAGCCATAAAACAGGTTGAATATGTCATCCTGACGGCCGGGTTGTTTGACCTGATGGCCGAACTGGTCTGCAGGGATTACGATGAACTGTTATCCGTGTTACGCCAGATAAGGAGCATTCCGGAAATAAAGTCAACGGAACTTAATCTTATCCTGGAAACCCGTAAACTGGTGTATAACAGACCATCATTACAATAGCTGAAGAAGCACTAAGTAAGCAGGTTTCGATGCGCTGGCAATGGCGATGGCCCCAGCTTGGTATCGGTCCCGGTCAAACTGTTGTTTTATGGCTGGGATCAGGTGCTGCCGTCACGCCAGGATTCCAGGTACTTCCTTGCAATTTCCAGCAACCGGGGTTTATCGAAGCTTCTCTCATGCCCCCCATGCACGGTACGGACCGGCAGTCTTTTCAGGCGCTCCATCGTGTCGATATAGTCATCGATGTTTGCTTCCGGCAGATTGGCCAGCAACGGCCCGTCATAAATAGCATCCCCGGAAAAAAGGATACCTGTTTCAGCTTCCCATAGCCCGATGCTGCCCGGTGTGTGACCGGGCAAATGCAATACTTCGAAGGCGCGGTCACCAAGATCTATCACATCCCCTTCCTGGAGGATCCACGTCGCCGGCGCAGCCTGTATTTGATGATGGTGCGGTTCAAAGCCGGCATAAGGCAACGCCTTGATAAGATCTTCATCCGGCGTATATCCGGCATCAATAATATTACTCGCCAGTTCCCCGAACTCGGACAGAAATAATGGCGCCGGTTCAGGCATGTTCATCAGTTCGACCTCGGCTTCATGCACTGCGCGCACTTCAAACTCATGGTGGTTGCCGATGTGGTCATAATGGGTATGTGTGGCTACCGCAATGATCCGCGACTCCAACAGGTCTCGGGCCGCTTCTTTCAGGCTGGACACCCCCAGGCCGGTATCGATCAACAGGTCCCGATCTCTCCCCTTGACGTGCCAGATGTTACAGCGGATTAAACGGTCCACATGAGGTTCGGTGAGCAGGGTGACCCCATCACTCAATGTGGTGGCGCTGTACCACCGCTCCGCAATGGGTAGCTCCTGCAGCCTCATCCCCGGCCTTTCAATCGTATCAATATTATTCACTATTTAAGTCGTTTATATGATATACAGTCACGCATACAGTATAATGTAAACATAATACTACTAAATCAGTATTTAATCATGCAGCAGGACTTCCTTTCCCTGAAGTTTCACAGCGCTATCCCGGCCGGATAATGTCAACCGGTACGCTTGATACCGAAAATAACGAATAGTCAGCATGCCCTCACAGACGGTCAGAAATGATTTGAATGACATGCTTGACCAGGCTGAAACCCTGCTGTCCAAAGGAAGACTGCAGGAAGCCGTAAATATTGCAAATCACGCACTCAGGAACTACAGGCGTGACCCGCGCGTCTGGTCGTTATTCAGTAAGATAAACCTGGCACAGCGCAATTACGACAATGCGGTAGAAAATGCAAGAAAAGTAATTGAACTTGCCCCGGGAAATATCCAGTCCTACCTGCTGCTGGCCAGAGTTTATATCAGCGCCGGCAAAAACTCGCAATCCATAGCGCAAATTGAAAAGGCGGCCTCGTTTGACCCGGAGCAGGCATCGTTGAACGATGTTATCGGCACCCTG
This sequence comes from Gammaproteobacteria bacterium, assembly GCA_028819495.1. GTDB lineage: Bacteria > Pseudomonadota > Gammaproteobacteria > Eutrophobiales > Eutrophobiaceae > JAAXHV01. The sequence goes on from JAPPLI010000161.1 coordinate 23,166, forward strand.
TATTCCCTCTGTGATGAAACGGATAAAGCGCTGATATACAGCCGGCGCGCGGTGGATAAGGAACCGGACAATACGTTCTATCGTACAAACCTGGCCCTGATACAGCGCATGACCGGCGATATGGGAGGAGCCGAAGCAAATTTCAACCAGGTCATCAAATCGGACCCCCATAACTACCAGACCTATTACGCCCGCGCCGACCTGAAAACCTGGTCGGAGGAAAATAACCATATCGCGCAAATGAAGGATTTACTGCTATCCGGCGTAACTAACTGGCGCGGTGAGGTTTCATTGCGGTTTGCCATTGCCAAGGAATGCGAGGATATCGGGAGTTATGCCGAGCAATTCAGGTTTATCAAATCCGCCTGTGACCTGCAACGGCGCCATACCCGCTATGACGTATCCGATGATATCGGGGCGATCGATCGCATTATCGAGGTATACACAAAAGGCACTTTGGCAAAAATGGATCCCGGCTACGTATCCGCTGAACCGATTTTTGTCCTGGGACTACCCAGAACCGGCACCTCGCTGGTGGACAGGATCATCGGAAATCACAGCAAGGTATATTCAGCAGGCGAACTGAATAACTTCAGCTCGGTCCTGGTAAAGGCAATACAGGAAAAATCAGGATCCGCAAAAATGAAAATGACGGAGATGATCGACAGATCGGTTGAAACGGATGCCGCTGAACTTGGAAAGAACTATATTGAAAGTACGAGGCCGAAGACAGGCCATACGCCACATTTTATCGATAAATTACCCCTGAACTATCTGTATTGCGGGATTATTCATGCTGCATTGCCAAACGCAAAAATCGTAGTGCTGGAGCGGGATCCTCTCGATGCATGCTTTGCAATCTACAAAACCATGTTCATCGGCATTTACCCGTTTTCCTATGATCTGGAGGAACTCGGCAGGTACTACCTCGCCTATCGGCGCCTGGTGAACCACTGGCGGGAAGTGCTGGGAGGTGCGCTGTATTGCGTGGCCTATGAGGATATTGTTGAGAATACGGAAGCGGAAGTGAGGAAATTACTGGAATATTGCGACCTGGAGTGGGAGTCGCAATGTATCGAATTTTACAAGAACCCTGCTCCGGCCACCACGGCCAGTGCGGTACAGGTCAGGCAGCCGATTTACCAGTCATCCGTGGGAAAATGGAAACACTACAGGGAAGAACTGGGAGCATTAATCAACATCTTTGAACAAAACGGCATAACGAATGGCGACCGGTAGCCCTGACCTGCGATATTCGCTGGAAGCCCTGGCCGGCTTTCTCATCGGCAATATGACCATTTTCAGTTCGCCGCTTTATATCGGCGCACTGATAGACGGACTGGGAGCCGATGAGAGCCAGGCCGGCCTGATATGCAGTCTCGAAATAGGCGCCGTAGCCGTGAGTTGCGTGCTGTTTTCAGGCTGGCTTGACAAACTGCCACTCCGAAGGCTCGGTATCGCGGGCGTGTGCGTGGCTGCAACAGGCAACCTGCTCAGCCTTTCACAGGATGCCCTGGTCTATCTTTCAATGCTTCGTATTTTTTGCGGTATTGGTTCGGGTATGTGCCTGGCAGCTTGCAGCGCGGTAATCAGCCGGGCGTCCGACCCTGACCGGGTTGCCGGTATCGTAGTAGGGTTAAATACCGTGCTCATGGTAATGGTGATCGCGGCTATCGGCTTCATGAAGCAACGGTTCATGTTTGACGGCGTGACAGGCATTTACCTGCTTGTCCTGCTGCTGGCTTTTTTCCCGTTACTGATGCTGCCGGGAACGGCAACTGAAACAGAGGCTCATGCGCCGTCAAGGGAACAATTCGATAGCCGTAGCATCTTCCGGCTCGGAGTGTTCGGCGTTGGTCTCCTGTTTATCTATTGCGTCGTAGAGGGTTCAATCTGGTCCTTCAGCGAACGAAGTGGAGTCAACCTGGGATTGACCGATGCGCGCATCGGTTTGCTTCTCGCGGCGGCCCAGGTCGCCGGTTTGTGTGGCGCCGCAGTGTCTGCCGCAGCCGGGCAGCGAATCAGGCGGGACATACCGCTTGTGACAGGCAGCATCCTCATGGGCATAGCGGGTTACCTGCTGTATAACACCGGCCAGACATGGATATACGAACTGAGTATTCTGGGCTTCTCCTTCGCTTTTTTTCTGGGATTTCCCTATCTCATCGGTGGCTGTGCAATGCTTGACGGCGAAGGGCGCTGGGCGGCCAGGGCAACAGGCATCAACCTGATGGGCGCGGCAACGGCGCCATTTCTGGCCGGCACTATCATTACCGCCTCCGGTTATGGTGAACTGGGCCGGTTCATAATAATCATGGCGCTCATCTGCGCTGCCGGCGGCCTGGGGTTTGCCGCCGCATTGCAACGCCTTCACAAATTTGCACATATATAAAGAGGAACGGCAAATGGCTGATTTCGGAATATATTTGAACGGACTCGGCGGTAACTATCGGGAAGCAAAAGAATTATGGATTGCTGCCGATGAGATGGGTTACGACTACCTGTGGATGATGGATAATATCGTGGGACCGGAACCGTATACGCAGGAAGCGCCGGTCCTGGACACATGGTCAGTCCTGCCGGTGATTGCCGAGGTGACAAAAAAGGTAAAATTCGGCCCCCTTGTATCACCCTTCTCCAGACGTCACCCCGCAGTACTGGCCAAGTCCAGTAGTATCGTGGATCAAATAAGTGGGGGGCGTTTGCAACTGGGGATGGGTCCCGGTGATGAACCACAGCAGCACCTGCCCTGGGGCCAGCCCTATCCTGAGAAACCCTCTGAGCGTATTGCCATACTCCGGGAGGAACTGGATATCATTCGACGGATGTGGACCGAGAAACATGTCACGTTCGATGGACAATACTATCAATTGAAGAATGCGGTTAATGAACCGAAACCGATCCAGAAGCCGCATCCACCGATCTGGATAGGATTGATATTTGGTAAAAAACTGATGCCCAGGATCGCCGCGGAATTTGCCGATCACATCAACGTATATAATGCAAACGATGACCATGTTCGCGACCTGTTGGCCATTGCAAAAATGCGTTTTGAAGAAGCCGGGCGTGATTTCTCTACGGTAAAACTGGCGCGTAACGTGGGTGTAAAACTGGTAGACGGCGATTTCGATTTTGACGCTTTTATCGGAGATTGCGCCAGGCAGGGCAACCGGACGGCCGAATACACCCGTAATAATTTCGATGTCTATGAATGTTTTATTGCAGGTAATGACGAAGAAGTTGCAAGAACACTAAAAAGACGGGTGTTTGATCTTGGTTTTGACCAGGCGATCGTGGAACTTACAGGCGGCGCCGGCGGCTACAAACCGGGAGGCTTTACGGGTGCGGAATTTGTTGACTACATGTTAAACAACATGCGCCGGTTTCAAGAACGCGTCGTTCCGCTTGTAAGGGAAATGCTGGATAATGGTTGAGACTGGCCAGCCAGGTATTGATATGTCAGGCAATATTGATCATTTAATCTCCCCGGATGAACAGGCTGCAATCCGCCGGCCCATAGAGAAGGCAAGGACATTACCAAGGCAGGCATTCGTCTCCCGGGATATCTATAACCTGGAAACAGAACGAATTTATTCGAGACACTGGGTAGCGGCAATTTACACGTACGATATCGGCAACGCCGGTGATGTGAAAAAATTTGATCTCTGCGGCATGCCGTTTATTGCCGTACGTGGTACGGACAATACACTCCGGACTTTCCATAACATCTGTCCTTACGATGCTTGTCCGGTTGTTACGGAATCAAAAAGAGCGGTGGAAAAGCTGGTTGTCCCCTACCACGGCTGGGAATACAGCCTGGACGGCAAGCTGGCTGCCATGCCGTATTGGAATGGACACGAAGATTGTGGTCCGGATTCACTGGGGACAGCGGAAGGTGATCTCAATGAAGTCAAATCAGTCGTCTGGCAAGGTATATTATTCATTAACCTGTCAGACAACGCTGAACCGTTTAACGGCTACATCCAACCTGTGATCAACCTGCTTGAGGAATATGACCTGGAAAAGCTGGAGATAGCTCGGGACCAGGAGGGGAAGCCGTTTCTCACCGAAGACACCATTGATACCAACTGGAAAACCTACTGCGAAAATGCCTGTTTGAATGTATTGCACGAGTCATTCACCCACAGGATGTACAATGAATCCTCGGACGTGCCGCGCGTGGATGGGGACGGAAACAGGACATTCGAACCGGTCCATGACGGCGCCCTGATAGGGTTTTCCTATAATCACGCTGAATTGATGGATACCTATCCGGAGTTCCCCTGCCTGCCGATAAGCGGGACAGGCAAACCGCCACCAAAGTCCGGCTATTTTCTGACGCTGTACCCCAACCTGTATCTAGTTGTCATGCCGAATATTATTGAAATAGGTATTGCCCTGCCGGACGGGCCGGACAAAACAATCGAAATGCGGGGTTATTATTGCCATAAATCCAGTGCCAACGATCCGGCGCTGGTTGAAGCTTTCGACGAGTTTGCGGAGATGTTCGTGGAAGCCGCCCGGGAAGATAATGCAATCACTGAAGCAATTCAGAAAGCACGGCGTTCGCCCGCGTGCGCACAGCAATACTTCTCACCCTTCTGGGATGAGCCGCATTATAATTTCACCCGGCTTGTCCTGGATGATCTCACCCTGTCTGATTAACTTTTGCTTCAATCCAGTCTTCAGCCATCCTGGTGAACAGGTCGGGATTAAAATAATCCTCCTCTAGTTTCCACTTACCTTTGCCGGCAAAATTAATATGTATCAAGACATCTTCGCTGAGAGTTGAGCCGTCACCGGGGTCATCCATGATAACTTTCAGGGCGAACACCACCCGCCCGCTTGTTTCATCAATAACGTGCCAGTTCAACGCAAAATCAACTACGTGATTGAACGGGTATTCGGAATAATATTCGACGACACCGGCGTGCACTTCTTCCCGACCGTTCCAAATCAGGACTCCGTTACTGTAGTACCTGACATCTTCAGTGAACAGTTCCGCCCAGCGTGACCAGTTCCCGGAACCGGCGCAGTACCTCGTGTGATCGATATAGAGCATGAAAGCACTTTCGATTTCATCGCGGGACCGTTGAGTCATCAGGTTTGACCCTGCCTGCCCAGGTAATCGGCTATCAGGCTTATTTGCTCAAACATCAGGGCACTGGCATTGATGCTGGTAATCATATTGGGATTATCCTTTGGCGGCACCAGTTCAACGACATCGCCCCCGATCACATTCATGCCCCTCAAACCCTGCAATAGTTCCATCGCTTCTCCCATTTTCATGCCCTCACCGGCTTCCACGTTTGCCACGCCCGGCGCTACGGTCGGGTCCAGCGCATCCAGGTCAAAGGTAATGTAAACAGGCATGTTCTCATCTATTACAGTTCTTATCTCGCTGACAACACCGGTTACACCTAGCTTTTGAAATTCTTTGTATTCTATAACGTTATAGCCCAAATCCGTGTCCGTTTGGGCATAACCGTGACCCCTGATGCCGATCTGGAATACGCAGTCAGGATCAACCAGGCCTTCCTCTTTCATGAGCACTCCCCAGCCGCCGGCCCATTCCCTGTTCCCCATGTAGTGGGCTTCGTCATAGTAAGTGTCGGTATGCGCATCGACGTGGATTACGGCGACCGGTTCACCCGCGGTATTCGACCGCGGACCGGCGATAGCGCGCAGGATAGGCAATACAATGGAATGATCTCCGCCAATCGACACGGGCCGTACACTTGCCGCATCCAGTTTCCTGAAATATGCCTCTATGTCCTTCATTGCCAGGTCATTCACCATGGCATGGGGCAAGCGGGGGTCCCCCATATCCCGGATCCGGCACAATTCCCAGGGGTTTATTCCAAACTCCCGGTGGAAGCGGCGATACTCCGCCGAGACATGACGCACCGCGCGCGGGCCATAATGCTGGTCGCGCTGGCTGGTACCGTTCCCCGCGCTGTGGGGGACGCCTACCAGGCCGATATCGACATTACGGGGGTCATTCTCCAGTTCACAACGGAATAACGTGGCTATCCCCCACCAGTTGGTGCCTTCTACCACGGCATGCAGGGAACTTTCATCATCTATCATGATATCTGTATCTAGAAGTGTCTGATGAACTCGTCAGTCATTAACAGGCATTTCCCTGTATTGGGGACTGATTGTTCAAAAAGCAGGCGCTCAAATTCCCGATATTCTTCACTTTCTTCTGCAAGTTTCCGATGCATTTCCGCATTCGCCGCAATATTCTCAAACTCTGTCATCGCGTAGTATTTGTACGCAGACAAAGGTTCAAGAAGAAGACCACCAAACCCGTCTACCCAGAGTCTGGTTGACTTAATCATCCCTGTCTTTTTCATCAATTTTTCAAACTTCTCCCAGTTTTGATGGAATTCTTCACGTTTTTCCGGTTTGATCACCATTATATCAATCATCATTACAGACATTTTTATCTCTCCTTATCACCTTTACTTTTCGTTTCAAATCGTATCTACCGGAACCTGCCGGCGTTTTCACGTATCCATTGTCGCATGGGATACGGTTGGCGCCCCAAGAACCGTTCGACGACATCAGTCGCCTGGACATTGGCGTAATAGTCCCGTTCAAACTCAAAATAATTTGTGGAGAGTTCGTACTCATGTCCGAACATTTCCTTCAATAATGCTTGATCATCCGAATATTCGATGGAAATACCCAGTTCCTGTGTCAGCATACCAGCAATATCATCGTAAGAGATCAATTCAACACCGGAAAGGTCATAGGTGTTACCTGTATGAAGACAGGGATCGTCCGCCAATATCCCGGCGCATACCTGCGCAATGTCAACGGGGTGAATCCAGGTCTGCGTCTGCGGGCACGGCATGACAAATTTTCGCCTGGAGCGAATCAACTCGGCCGACCACAGTAAATTGGTCATGAAGCTGGAAACGACATTAACGTAAGTCAGTGGTATATCGCTTGCATCCAGCACCTCCCTGGCGGCGATACCCTGGTTAAAGCCTATGGGTATTGCACGCGCTTCAGGTTTGATGTCCGCCGGTGTGAGATCCGGGGGATAAGTCAACAGCCGTAGCACATGCGCTACTCCGCCCGCCGGACCGATTGCCCCCACCAGGTTTGTACACGCCCTGTTTTCATCGATCCCATCAGGATTGACAACCATGATTTTGTCAACCCCCCGGATTGCAGCTTCCAGGCTTGCCGGGTCCAGAAAATCCGTTTTGCAGATTTCCGCACCAGGGAATTCCCGTTCGAGCTGTGTAACGCCATCATTACGTCTGCTTGTCAGTCGTAATTGAATTTGCGGGGCGCTCTGCGCAATTTCTTCAGCCAGTTGGCGCCCCACGGTACCGGTAGCGCCAAGAATCAGTATTTTCATTACAAGCCGTGGCCATTCCTGATTTGTGCCGTTACAGCTAATCTTACTGTATCGTATACTGAAATCATAACCTTCACTCTGTTAAGGAAAGGCATATGGGCTATTTTCATTTCGACGTCCCGGATTTGGCTGACAATATTTCCGCGCTGAGACGCGAAGTCAGGGAGTTTATCAGCGGGGAACTTCCTGCGGCCGAAGACTCAGGCGACGGGTTTTGTCCGGAATTCAGCCGCAAATGCGGACAGGCAGGGTTTATCGGCATGACCTGGCCGCGGAGATACGGAGGCGGGGAACGTTCTTACCTGGAACGCCACGTGGTCGCGGAAGAACTGCTGGCTGCCAGAGCGCCCATCAGGGCTCACTGGGTGGCTGACCGGCAAAGCGGGGCCATACTTCTCAAATACGCCACTGCCGAACTATGCAAAAAGTTATTGCCTGATATTGCAAGAGGCGAGTGTTATTTCTGTATCGGCATGAGTGAAGCGAATTCGGGGTCTGACCTGTTTTCGATACATTCCAGGGCCGAAAAAACAGGTGACGGCTGGCTCATCAACGGCAGCAAGTTATGGACCAGCCATGCACACCGCACACAATACATGATTGCGCTGTTGCGAACGTCAGCGCCTGCTGAGGATGATCGCCGGTTCGGTCTAACCCAGTTTCTTATCCCCATGAGCGCTGCAGGAGTAACGATAAGACCCGTCTACAACCTTGCCGGAGAACACGATTTTAACGAGGTACTGTTCGAAAATGTACTGGTGCCCCACTCCCATATGCTGGGTAAAATCGACGAAGGCTGGAAACAGGTGACTGACGAATTGATATACGAACGCAGTAGTCCTGATCGCTTCCTGGAAACCATCCCAGTATTGTACGAGTTGATCAGGTTGGTTGAACCACGCCCGGATGCGCGCGCCGCTGAAGGAATAGGCCGCCTGGCAGCCCAGTTGTCGACCCTGCGGCAAATGTCCATATCTACCGCTGCAGGACTTGACCAGGCCAGGATGCCAGGTATGGAAGCGGCGATAGTGAAAGACCTGGGCACCTGTTGGGAACAGGATCTGCCTTCAAAGGCCAGGGAGCTGGTCACATTCAGGCCGGGAGAACCATATCGTGTATTTGATGAAACCTGCAGGCGCGCCATGCTGCTCGCTCCAAAACTGACTATCCAGGGGGGCACCACGGAAGTGCTGAGAGGCATCATCGCGCGCGGTCTGGGCCTGAGATAACCGTCAACAATGCACGCTCTGGCTCCATTATTTTTACCCAAATCGGTTGCCCTGTTAGGCGCCTCCCCCGACAAGCGTAATTTTCGCGGCCGTCTCGTCTCGGTCCTGTTACGCCACAGGACGGATGCACCCCTGTATTTTGTTTCACCTTCCCATAAAGAGATTGAAGGCATGAAATGCTATGCCACGGTACGGGAGATTCCGGAGCCGGTTGACCTTGCGATTCTTGCCATTCCAGCGGCAGCGGTTTCAGGTGTATTGGAGGAATGCGGCCGCGCAAACGTCAAAGCCGCATTGATCGTCAGCTCGGGGTTTGCCGACGAAAACACGGAGGAAGGCAAGGCGCGCCAGGAAAACATAAAATCCATCTGCCGGAAATACGGCATAGTCCTGCTGGGCCCGAATTCCGAAGGTTTCCTGGCAACCGGAGTCCCGTTTGCAGCCAGCTTCAGTGCGGCCGTCGCAAACGGCGAATATCATGGTGAAAAATTCAGCGCGGGACACAAGGGTATTGCCCTGGTGTCGCAAAGCGGCGGGTTGGGGTTTGGCATCTATAACCGGGCGCGATTGCATGGGCTGAAGTTCACTTATGTGGTTGCCGCAGGCAACCAGGCGTTACTTGGGATACACGATTTCGTCGAATATGTACTGCAAGACCCCGATACCAATGTGATCGTCGTAGTCCTGGAAGGATTGATCGATGCTTCACGTTTCCTTACGGTCCTGAAAAAGGCAACCGGGCTTTGCAAACCGGTAATCGTCTGCAAAATCGGCCGTTCCGAAGCCGGCGTATCAGCCGTTACCACGCATACCGGCGCCCTGGCGGGAAACTACCAGGCTTACCAGGCCGTGTTCAGGCAATACGGCGTCCAGGAAGCGCATGATATTGCGCAGGTGATCGATACTGCCGGCTGTTTCAGCCATCTTACAGACCTTCTGCCGCCGGGACGCCGAATCGGTATCCTCACGCCTTCCGGGGGAGCCGGCATCATGCTGGCGGACAAGTGCGAAGAACAAGGACTGGAAGTTAACCAGTTGGACTCATTGACCCGCCGCCGACTGGCTGAAGTACTGCCCCCGTATGCATCACTTGCAAATCCCGTGGATATTACCGCTCAAGGCGTTATTGAAACCGGTTACGCGGCCCCACTGAAAATTATGCTGGCTTGTCCTGAACTTGACGCCGTGGTTGTAGTTTGCGCCACCTACAGCGCCGAATATATTGCAGCCGATATGGAATCCTTGCGCGCAATCAGGGAAACATGCCACAAACCCGTATTGTTTTGTTCTTACACGTCTTCCGACCAGGAAGCATCAAAGTTACTGGCTGAAGCGGGGTATCCGCTCATGGGAGATATGCAGAACTGTGCATCTGCGCTCTTGGCAATGTTGAATTATCACCGTTACCTGGAACGTATGCAGTCCCCCGAGACGCAGGTCCCGGCAGCAAGTCAGGCGCCGGTTGACTTGAAGCAATTTGGCGAGCGCAAGGTCTTGTGCGAATACGAGGTCAAACCTTTACTGGCCCAACCGGGTTTCCCGCAATCCGGGGGCGCATTGGCGCGGTCAGCAGAGGAAGCCGTGCAGTATTATGAGAAATACGCATACCCAATGGCAATGAAAATACAATCGCCGGATATCCCTCACAAGACCGATACTGGTGGTGTCCTGCTGAACCTGGACTCTCCAGAGGCGCTCAGGGACGGTTTTTTCCGGTTGATGGAGAACGCGGCCGGCCGGAATCCCTATGCCGACGTGCATGGTGTGCTGGTGGAACCGATGGCGGAGCCCGGCCTTGAATTAATGCTTGGAATTTACCGTGATGAGGATTTCGGTTTGATGCTGTGCGCAGGATCAGGTGGGCTGCTCGTAGAGGTCCTCGAGGACGTCTCCATGGCCCCGGTTCCCGTCAGCAAAGACCGGGCAGGATGTATGTTGGAGGAATTAAAGATGTGGGAACTGCTGACGGGAGTTCGCGGAAACGGGCCGGCTGATGTAAAGGCATTGGTAGATCTCATGGTCCGCTTATCCGGATTTGCAGAAGCCAATAAGGATCAAATTTCGGAGATCGACCTGAACCCCGTTATCGTCCACCCTGACGGACAGGGATTGACGATAGCAGATGCATTAATCGTAAGGAACAAGCTATGAATAGTCCGGATATCAATGTGGAGTTCGACGGCCATGTTGCGATCGTCGAGATCTGCCGCCCCCCTGATAATTATTTCGACGCAGGATTAATCCAGGGACTGGCCGATATTTATGAGGAACTCGATGCAGACCGGCGTTGTCGCGCCATCGTGCAATGTTCAAGGGGAAAACATTTTTGCGCCGGGTTCCGGTTCAACAAGGCAACCGGGAAATCCGGGCAGGTGCAATCAGGTCAGACGGAGGTGGAAATAATCTATGAGCATGCCTTGCGTCTCTATCAATCCGGCAAACCCGTAGTGGCAGCGGTCCATGGCGCAGCGATTGGAGGTGGTTTGGGCCTTGCGCTGGTAGCGGATTTTCGCATCACCTGCGCCGAAGCGAGATTCAGCGCCAATTTTTCCCGATTGGGCTTCCATCACGGTTTCGGCCTCAGTCTTACCCTGCCGCGACTGATCGGGCATACCCAGGCAAACCTGATGTTGTTTACGGGCCGGCGTATAAACGGTGACACAGCAGTATCGATGGGTTTGGCGGACCGGTCAGTTGCAAAGGAGGAAGTTCGAAAAGCAGCAATTGAGCTTGCTGCAGAGATATCAGGGTCCGCGCCGTTGGCGGTACAGGCAATCAGAAAGACGCAACGCCTGGAACTTCTGAGCGAACTCCCGTCAGCAATCGAACGGGAACTGTCCGAGCAGACGCGTCTCAAGACAACATCGGATTTCAAGGAAGGAATAAGCGCTTCAGCGGAGAGACGTCCGCCCGAATTCTGCGCGGAATAAATACCGGTTATGGAACAGAGCGAGACAGATTCGGTACTGGTCAATACGGTAACGCGGATATTCTCCGAGTTGAGTACTTCTGATGTAATCAATCGGGCGGAAAAAGGCGAACCACAGGAGCAACTCTGGCAAGCACTGAGCGAAACAGCCATCCCATGGGCCTGGGCGCCGGAAGAATATGGGGGCGCCGGCCTGTCCGTCAGGGAATGCGGCCCTGTTGTACGGCTGTCCGGCAAGTATGCCGTACCGGCGCCGCTGTGCGAGACGCTGATTTCCGCCTGGTTGTTGGCCCGCACAGGTTGTGAAGTTCCAACAACCTCCCTGACCGTGGCCCCCGTCAACTCTACAGGGTCCGTGACCCTGTCTGCGGACGGCAGGCTGCATGGCGTGGTTTACAAGGTGTCTTACGCAGCCGAGGCCGAGCAGATCATCGTTATCGTGCCCCGTGATACTGAATATGCCATCGTGTCCGTATCTAAACAGGAAGCGCAACTGTCACAAGGCACCAACCTGGCCGGCGAACCGCTGAACGATATCCGTTTTAATGATCTCAATGTGAATATCATCAAGAGATGTAAACACCCCCGCCTGGTTGAAGCCGTACACAGGGTAGGCGCCCTGGTCCGGAGCCTGCAGATGGCAGGCGCATTGGATCGGATACTGGAGATGACGGTTGAGTATGCACTGGAGCGCAAACAGTTCGGCCGGCCTATTGCGGGGTTCCAGGCAGTGCAACACAATATTGCCGTGTTGGCTGAAGAAGCGGCGGCAGCGCAGTGTGCTGCCGACAATGGGTTGATGCAATGGGCCAAATTCGGAATCGATGATAGGCGTACGGAGTTTGCCATCGCAGCAGCCAAGATACGCTGTGGTGAAGCGGCTGCTAGGGGTGCGAAGATTGCTCACCAGGTCCATGGCGCCATGGGTTTTGCGAGAGAATATCCTTTGCATCAGTTCACCAGGCGGCTCTGGTCCTGGTGCGATGACTTTGGTTCAACATCGGATTGGGCAGTAAAGTTAGGATACCTGGTCTGCCGCGAGGGAAGTACGGCGCTGTGGCCGACAGTTACGGCAATGTAGCACCTTGGATGTGGAAAAGTTGATAATGGAATAGAACAATGTTTAGCAAAGAATTTATATTATTGTTTTGTTCTCTCGTCGCCGGCGTTTTTTTGGGCGAACTGGGTTCCATGACGACGCCGTTTCAAATCGGGGCCTTGATGGATGGTCTCAATCTGGGTGAAGCCGCTGCCGGAATGTTGGGTTCTGCAGAGATCGTTACTATCGGGTGTTGCATGCTTGCCGTTGCTTTAGGTGCGATCCGGATGGCTCCGCGGCAAATGGCGCTTTGTGGTGCAGTGATTACCGGAACCGGGCAATTACTGACTGCGCTGACTGATATCCTTGCCCTGCTCTTCATCCTCCGTGTGGCGGTTGGTCTGGGCAGCGCACTTTGCCTGTCTGCAGCCATAATTACCATATCTTCCTTTAAACACCCGGAATCTACTACCGGGTTTGTCTATGCCTACGTGATTTTGTTACTGGCCTTAATAATGTATTTGATCCCCTGGCTATTGCCGTATGGGCATCATCGCGCATTATTTTCCTTATTTGCCGCGTTAACCATCCTGGGATCCTTGTTATTACTCAACCTGCCCGCGAGGCAAATATATCAACAGCAAGTCTTCAAGGTGAACGGAGACAATAATATTTACCGGTTAATTGCATTACTTTTTGTTGGAGAATTCCTGCTTTTAGCAGGCGTTGGCACAGTCTGGGCATTTCTCGAACGGATTGGTCTGGCCACGGGCATTACCCCGCACGATGTAGGTCTCTATATGAGCCTGGGGATGCTGGTATCCATGCTGGGGTCGTTTGTTGCAGGGATTGTCGGTGTGAATTTTGGCAGGTCCTTGCCTTTGGTGGGCGGCGCCATTCTCACTGCCGCAGGCAGCGGCCTGGTACCTGGTTCAACGGATGCAGCGTCTTACCTGATCATGCTGTTCTTATTTCTGTTTATGTTGTCTTTTGTCCTGCCTTACGTAATAGGCACTGCTGCAATGATTGACAGAAGCGGACGCCTGGCTACGGCGGCTTTAGCGGTCCAGATATTCAGTTATGGAACCGGCGTCGTCATCGGAGGATTCGTAGTTGAGCATTTTTCTCTGGGAGCGTTGAGTTACATAGGGTTTTCAGGTCCTGTTCTCGCAGCTTGTTTTTTCTTTGTCGTTTGCAGAAAACTTTCTGGCCCGTATGCGATTCCTGCTAAATAATGATGTTTCCTTTCACCGTAATATAATCGATAATCTAACATCGAACGAGATTATTATTTTTTTCATATTCCAATCTGTCCGGAACCCGGAATTCCCTTAGCAGACAGAAGAACGCATACTTAAATATTCAAGGTGTTACATATGTCACAGGCACAAGCAGCGAAATTAGAACAATATGAGATAACGGATGCTGTCTCTTCATTTTTAGCTTCCCCCCGGAAAATGCTGGTAGGTGACGGATGGGTCGACGCAAAATCAGGCAGGACCCTGGATGTGCTGGATCCGGCGACAAATCGATTAATCACCAGCGTTCCTGCGGCTGATTCTGCGGACGTTGATGATGCGGTACGTGCCGCGGAACAGGCTTTTGTTTCTCCGGACTGGGGTGGCCTGAGCCCCGCTGAAAGAGAGTCCCTGTTGCTGAAAGTCGCAGATGTAATTGAGACCAGGGCAGACGATTTTTCTCAAATTATCACCCTGGAATGTGGTAAACCCCTGGCCGAGTCCGACGAGGAAATTGCAGATGCGTTGTCTACCTGGCGTTATTGCGCAGCCTGGGCGACCAGGATTGAAGGCAGCAGCGTTAATCCTATCAATCCGATCATTCCCGAAAAGAGCGCATTCGGTTATACACGCAAGGAGCCGATAGGTGTTGTAGGAGCGATAATTCCCTGGAACTTTCCCTTAATCAACGCGGTCGACCGGGTAGCTCCCGCCCTGACCGCAGGTTGTACTGTAGTGTTGAAGCCTGCGGAACAAACACCTCTGACAGCTTTGTTACTGGGAGAAGCAGCGCTGGAAGCAGGTTTGCCTGCCGGCGTGCTCAACGTTCTGACCGGGTTCGGCCCTGAGGCGGGCTCTCCGCTGGCGGCGCATCCAGGCATCGGCAAAGTAGCTTTCACCGGTTCAACCAGCGTCGGCAAACTGATAGGAAAGGCTGCGATGGAAAACATCACGGATGTAAACCTGGAATTAGGGGGCAAATCACCCATGATTGTCCTTGAGGACGGGGTGGATGACGATATGTTGCCATGGCTGGCGGCAGGGCTGTTTTATAATTCCGGACAGGTATGTACCGCCGGGTCTCGTTTATATGCTCACAAAAAGGTATTCGATAAGGTCGTGGCAGGCGTGGCGGATATTGCCGGCTCGCTGAAGCTGGGTCATGGGCTTGAAGCGGAAACCGAGATGGGACCGCTCGTCTCCCCTGAGCAGCAGCAACGTGTACTCGGCTACATCGATTCGGGTGTGGAAGCCGGGGCAGAGACCGTAACGGGCGGAAAGCAGTGGGGTACTGAAGGTTGTTTCGTGGAACCTACCATTTTCACAAACGTCCATGACAGGATGAAAGTGGTAAAGGAAGAAATTTTCGGTCCCGTAATGGTGGCAATTCCTTTCGCTGATGAAGCAGAAGTCCTGGAAAAGGCCAATAATACTTCCTATGGTCTGACCGCCAGTATCTGGTCTAATGACCTGTCCAAAGTGAACAGGCTGATACCCCGTCTGAAAGCCGGGCTCGTATGGGTAAACGCCCACAACCTTCTGGATCTCGCTTTGCCCTTCGGTGGAGTTAAACAATCAGGAATCGGTCGTGAGAATGGTCTGGACGGTGTGGAAGAGTACCTTGAAACCAAGACGGTAATCATGTACTCTTGAGCAGGTGTTTCCTTAAATCGCCTGCCGTCGATTATGAAGGAAGCCAGCCCCGCGCAAACGAACCTGGAATACGGCATCTCGCATTTGAAGTGGATGATGCACGGATTGAGTATGAGCGCATTATAAAGGCGGGAGGGATTTCCATAAATCCACCCTACATTTTTGCTGAAGGAGGTAGTGCGGTGTATTGTCGGGATCCATTTGGTAACATTATTGAGTTGACTACTGCGGGGAGAGGCTTTCCCAGCATTGACGATTTGTAATGAGCCCAATGAGCGATGCTGCAATCAATACGTCACACTGGCAGGCCATTGACCGCGCTCACCACCTTCACCCCTTTTCCGATACAAAAGCCCTGGCACAGGAAGGATGCCGGGTAATTACCCGCGCCGACGATATTTACATCTGGGATTCGGACGGGAACCGCTTGCTGGACGGCATGGCCGGCCTGTGGTGCGTCAACATCGGTTACGGCAGGAAGGAATTGGCCGACGCGGCGCACCGGCAACTGCTCGAACTGCCCTACTACAACAATTTCTTCAAGACTTCCGCACCCTCTGCAATTGAACTGGCCGGCCTGCTGGCGCAGGTCACCGCGCCGCACCTGAACCATGTTTTTTTTACGAATTCCGGTTCTGAAGCCAACGATACGATGTTCAGGCTGGTGCGCCGTTACTGGGACTTGGCCGGTAAACCTGATAAGGAGGTGTTCATCAGCCGCGAGCATGCCTACCACGGCAGCACCATCGCCGCCGCCAGCCTGGGCGGGATGAAACCGATGCACGAACAGGGCCACCTGCCGATACCCGGCATCAGGCATATCGCGCCGCCCTACTGGTACCGGGACGGGGGCGACATGTCCCCGGAAGAATTCGGAACAGCCTGCGCGCGCCGGCTGGAGGAGGAAATCAACGCACTGGGCGCGGACCGGGTTGCTGCCTTTATCGGCGAACCGATCCAGAGCGCGGGCGGCCTGATTGTGCCGCCGGAAACCTACTGGCCGGAAATACAGCGAATCTGCAGCGAACATGACGTCCTGCTGGTCGTGGATGAAGTGATCTGCGGTTTCGGCCGTCTCGGGACATGGTTTGGTTCCGACTATTACAACCTGCAACCCGACCTGATGCCTATAGCCAAGGGGCTGTCGTCCGGTTACCTGCCCATCGGCGGCGTCATGGTGGCAGACAGGGTTGCCGACCTGTTCATCGCGGAAGGCGAGCAATTCGCCCACGGCTTCACCTACTCCGGCCACCCGGCCGCGTGTGCGGTGGCCATTGCCAACATCGGCATCATGCGCGATGAGAACATCGTCGAGAACGTGCGGGACAATACGGGGCCTTACCTGGAACAGCGCTGGAATGAACTCGCGCAGCATCCCTTGGTGGGAGAGACCAGGGGCGTCGGCTTTCTGCGCGGGCTGGAACTGGTAAAGAACAAACGAGAACGCGAGTTTTTCGATCCCGTTGGTAGCGCCGGTCAGATCTGCCGTGACATCTGTTTCGACAACGGTCTGGTCATGCGCGCCATACGCGATACAATGGCCATTTCACCGCCGCTGACCATGACGCGTGAACAGGTCGACGAACTGATTGAGCTTGTCTGTAACTGTCTGGACCTGACCGCAAAAGCATTGTAGTGGACTGCTGCGGGGACGAAATCCCTCGCCAACCCGCCACTGTCAAGGATCTTCCGGTCTCCGCAGCCATCTGTCACTCATCCTGGACAACTACATCATCCATAAAAGTCGCACCGTGCAAGAGATGCAGGCCGTCACCCGCTTCATGACGGTGGCGCAACCCTGGCCTGTACATCGGCCTGCGCTCGCATTACATATGGAGAAGGATTACGGTCAATTATTATTAAAAAGGAGCCAACCTGCAGGTCCCCAACGGATTGTTCTCAAGACGCTGCCTGATCACATCCAGATCCTGCATGGCGGCTTCATCTGCCATATGCCTGTCAGCAGATTGGATACGAGGTGAAGTGGTGAGCAGGAGCCAGGAAAAAACAAAAATGAGGATCTGTTGTTGCCTGCAAATTATTCCAATGAAACAAGAAGTCCCGGTAATGTCAGTGACCATATCTTTCCTGTTCGGGTAAGGCACAACCGTAGGTTAACCCCGGACCCGTTTCAACAATCCAGGGTATTCCTGCGCTCCCAGTCACTGAGGTGCGATGTATATTCTCCCCATTCCTGCATTTTCAGCTTGATGTAGGAATCCACGAACTCACCGCCCAGGCCGACGCGTAATATTTTGCTCTTTTCCAGCAGGCGCAGGGCATCCAGCAGGGTGGCCGGTAATTTCCGTGCGGACTTCACCTTGTGCCCTTCCGCGTACATGTCGATAT
>JAPPLI010000125.1 GCA_028819495.1 Gammaproteobacteria bacterium
CTCATATCAATATGATTTCAGCAACTTGAATAAAACTCTACGCGCTGGCGCCTTCCTGTCCAGATGGTGTATCCTATCAGCAATTTACACTTGTCGTGTATCTTGGCTTTTTTTCAGCTATTGCAAGCTCTACTTGACCAATATGGCTGGGTGATTGAGCGTCAATCCAGCCCCGATACTGCTCAATTTCACCCAGTTCTCTCGCCACTTCTTTTAGTGATAGTCTTCTTAGAACCTCTACTGTAATAGGCCTCTTTTCATCCCAGAATATCATTGACTCCAAAAATTCTGTAGCGGGAATAGAGGTAATCAATCGATAAATAAACTTTGCCTCTTCTTCCGAATCAAAAGATAGAAAATTCACGGTGTCATCAAAAACTACAGTCTTTCCGTCTAACAGTCCGACAAGATTAAATTTTAATCTTTTATATAACCCCGATATGACAATTTTCCATTGTCTGAATGAATAAGGTCCGACCCCAAATATAGAGAAATCCGGTTTGTTTTTGTATATTGAACTTCTTCTTCTATCCAAATATTCCCTGTGTTCAATTAAATATTTCCAGGTTTCTGGAGCCGTATCTTTTATCTGCGAAGTGTCGTCTCCAACAGCTTTTTGGGTTACCAGCACTACTTTTCTGTAAGAATCGATTCTACCGTTTCCGATGTCTGAACCTTTCAGTAGTGGATAAAGATAATCATCTTCGCACTTGATGAATTCATCCAAGCCATTTTTGTAGCCACCATCGGTCGGTTCCAGCTCCATAATTTTTGCACAATCATGTTTAACTCCTGAACGCCAGATGTGTCTAGGATCTTGTCCTTTTAAATGTTTCCAATTCTCATATTTCTTGACATTGCTCACAATGAAGCCATCCCTGTTGCCGATCGTGCTGCAAGGTGTTACAGAATCTATCGATTTATATATTTCACAATCCACACCTTGTTGACTTGTTATCAATACAAATAGACATGCTTCCACTGAAGCTGAAAAATAGGCCTGTGCGTCAACGGGATAGAGATAACTCGAAAAATGACGACTTGAACGTTGTCGGATTTGACGAATCACTTTGCGCGCAACAGCATATTTGCATAATATCGCTATCGTGCCTTCGCGCTTCGAAAGCCAATTTACTTGCTGCAACAACATCCACTCAGAAATATCAAAATTCCCCGAACCAGTTATCGCTTCTATTCCTTTGCGGCACTGGAAGTTAGATTTTTGTGGAAGATTGCTACTGTTCAGAATACCCAGATCACTACTTGTTACCCAAGGAGGATTGCCGATAATAAGGATATATCCATTCAATTCAGATAGTATTTCCTCCCAATCTGTATCAAAAAAATTTCTCTCTCTGACTGACACGCGTCCAGTTGCGGAAAAATATTTCAGAGTTGAATTGGCTTCCTCTACATATTGGGGATTAATGTCATAGCCGAGGATGCGAGAGTTCTCAAACTCATTATAAGTAGCCAGGACAAATGCGCCTTTTCCACAAGTGGGTTCAATAATGACATCAGGGTTGATCTTATGATTCTGCTTAAGAACCTGAACAACTTTATTTGCCAGGTCAGCAGGCGTCTGAAAGTCACCAAATTGCCATTTATTTAATGATTTACCGGCCACTTTTTAACGAACCCTGAAGATACCTGTCAGCTGTCCTGCTTCTTGTATCACCCTGCTGTATTGCAATCTCCATTGCAAGGCGTTCGATATTGTCAAATATCCTTGATTAGGTGGATTATCTAAGGTTTCGTCGGCAAGCTGATGCGCTCCCACTTCATCCACAGGTAAATTTTTGTCCATAATGAAAGCGACAAGGTCATCTTTAATACCATCTCCTTTAAGAATTTCCAACAACCCCTTGGTGGTTTGATAGTCTGCTGTATATTCCTTTTCAACGAAGATAACATATTGAATATCAAGCTGGCTGGTCTCATTATCGCTATTGTCAGTCTTCTCGTAGACGAAAATCAGCAAATTATAACCGAGGCCGAATATTTTCTGAGATGCAGATTTGAAAGGACATGACGACTGAGGCTGTTTGATACTTGTAACCTTGATATCGACGCCAAGTCCAGGAAGATCGATTCCAGAGGCAGAACTTCCCGGTTCAAAATTATAATTCCCTGATAGATATGTAGTAAATTTCTGCTCAAGATACGTTCCTACAGCTTTTCCGTCAGTTACGCCGTAAAGCGAAGCTTCGTCATGACAAGATTCTTCTTCGGCAAATATAGCCGCTGCCTCCTGTAGCTTTTCAATTGTCAACTGTGGTTTCACGTGCTTCTTCAGCAGGTCGAATTCTGGCTAAAATGATGGCCTGAAGTCGACTTTCAGGCTGTAACTCACAATCTCAACTACAGGAGCACTACTTGCTTCTGAAGTGACTTCCTCTGAAACCTTTTGGGTTCCTCCGTGGATGAGGATACCTCTTGGCTCTTTACCTGTTTCAACTTTCAGACGTTGCATATATCCTCGTAATTGCTTTAGGTCACCAATAGTAGGAGCATATTGCTTACATTCTACCACCACTGGTCTCTCTAACCTGTCAATGAGCAAAACATCCGAGCGTGTTCTGTCCTTAAAAACATGTTCCCTTACTGTCAAATCAGGATGCGGGAATAAACCGTCCTCAAGGTGATGAGAATAGTATGCAATATAATCGGATATCGCTCTTTCATAGTTGAACTTTCCTGACAGGTTGATCCAGTTTTTCTGATTATTCATAATTTCGCGAAGGTCATCAACTTTCATTGATGTTATTTCTGATACTGCCCTCAGTGTTTCATTGCCAGCAGCAAAAGCTCTATTTTCAGGTAACTGAATGATTAAATCATGGGATTCCGGGCCTGTTGTCAGCTCCCACCTTACAAGAATCCTTCGTCCCATTTCTCCATCTGGTAAGGTTTTGCTTTTTGGAACCAATGGGTTCCATTGATCATCTTCTATCGTTTTGCCCGTAATCTGCCCTATACGACCTACTCGCTTATGTTTCAATGAGACCACAACATAATCACATGGACTCATATTCAGAATATCTCTACGAGTTTCGGTCCATCCGCGTCCCTGACTTCCCTCATGCAGTTGATAACCCAAAGAACTCGCATAACCCACAGCAACGCATTGGTTTTTGAACCAACGCTGCCACATGTCCGGATACGTATCTTCCATGCAATTAATTTTCCAGAGTCTGCTCATGTTTCAGTTCTCCTGATTTTGTATCTCAACTTTTATAAGCTGGTCGTAGAACGTCTGAGAAAACGTTTTCACCCTTCAAAAATCCGACATTACTTTTTCATATATTGTTTTCCGTGATACGTCGTTGCAGCTCATACAGGCAGACACCGGTAGCTACAGACAGGTTCAGGCTTTCGACTGAACCGTACATGGGGATTTTTACAAGCTGGTCGCAGTGATTACGGGTATTCTGACGCATACCATCTTCTTCTGACCCCATGACCAGTACCGGCGGAAACGTCACATCGACATCGTAAATGCTCTGAGCCGCATCGTCGGCAGTGCCGATTACCTGACAGCCTGCTTCGCGCAGCTGTCTCAGGCTGCGCGCCAGGTTTATCACTGTAATGATGTCCGTACTTTCCGCCGCGCCGCTGGCCACTTTTTTGACGGTAGCATTCACTGGCGCGCTATGGTCCTTCGGCAAAATTACCGCAGCCACGCCCGCTGCATCTGCCGTCCTGATACACGCGCCCAGGTTATGCGGGTCCATGACCCTGTCCAGCACGAGGATAATGGAAGATTCACTCAGGTTTCCGGCGCATAAGTCAGTTATTGTTACCTGTTTGTCCGCGCTGACTGACCGGCATCTCGCCGCTATGCCCTGGTGGTGGTCGGTCCCGGTCAGCCTGTCGAGTTTTGCGCGTGAAATCGGGTTAACCGCAATGGAGTTGCGTTCACAAGAGTGCAGCAAATCATCAAGTTTTGCAGAATGCCCCCTGCCTGTCGAAACATAGACCTCCAGCACCTCGTGGGAACGCCTCGTGAGGACATGTCGGACGGCGTGGTAGCCGCATATGATTTCAACTTTTTTGCCCGGCATCACTCGACATAATCAAAATCGATTTTTCTCTCTTCCACATTGACGCTGAGCACGCTTATCCTGATCCTGTCTCCCAGGAAGTATTTCCGCCCCGACCGTTCACCCGACAGGGAATGGGCTATGGGATCGAAGTGGTAGTAATCCGCGGGCAATGCTGAAATGTGCACCAGGCCTTCGACGTAGATATCGTCAAGTTCAACAAACAGGCCGAAGCCGGTCACGCCGGAAATAATGCCGTTATAGATCCTGCCTGTCTTGTTCACCATAAACTCGCACTTCATACGCGCGCCGACATCCCGGACGGCCTCTTCAGCCCGGCGCTCGGTCATCGAACAATGCGCCCCCAGGTGATGCATGTCGTTTTTATCGTATCCGTAATCCCCTTTGTCAAGGATGTGCCGCAACGCGCGATGCACCAGCAGGTCGGGATAGCGCCGAATCGGTGAAGTGAAATGCGTGTAGTGCTCAAATGCAAGGCCGAAGTGGCCGTTATTCCTGCCTTCGTAAACAGCCAGCGGCATGCTGCGCAACAAGACCGTCTCTATCAGGTGCCGGTCCTCACGGGTCCCGACCAGTTCAAGTATGTCGGCATAATCTTTTGTGCGGGGATCCAGGCCGCCGCCGAGTTCCAGGTTAAAATCGTCCAGGAACCTGTGCAGGTCATTGATCTTTTCCTCCTTCGGTACGGCATGGTTACGAAACACACACGGTATCTCATGGGTCAGCAAAAAATCCGCTACGGAAATATTGGCCGCCAGCATGAATTCCTCGATGATCCGGTGTGAATCGCTACGCTCAAGCGCCCGGATATCGCTCACCCTGCCCTGGTCGTCAAAATACATCCTGATGTCGCTGGTTGAAAAGTCAAGCAGTCCCTTCTGTTGCCTGTGCCCGTGCATGAGATGGTACAGTTCATGCAGATGCGCCAGGTGGGGAACTACGGACCTGTATTTCCTTTGCACTTTTTTTCCGGCGAGGATGTCGCGTACCAGGTTGTACGTGAGCCTGGCCCTGGACCTGATGGCAGCCGGGTACAGGCGATACTTCCTGATTTGCCCCTTCCCGCCGATGCGCATGTCGCATACCATGGCAAACCGGTCGGTATCCGGTTTCAGGGAGCAGAGGTCGTTGGAGAGGAGTTCGGGCAACATCGGGACGACCCTGCTGGGGAAATAAACCGAATTCCCCCGCTCACGGGCAGCCCCGTCAAGGGTGGTGCCGGGCTTCACATAGTGCGATACATCGGCAATGGCGACCACGAGACGCCATTCCTTTCCCAGCTTCTCACAAAAGACTGCATCGTCAAAATCCCTGGCGTCCTCGCCATCTATCGTTACCAGCGGCAGGCTGCGCAGGTCCCGCCTGCCCTTGACCGGCTGATTGCGCTCCAACCCCGCCAGTTCTTCTTCAACGCCATCAGGCCATTCATACGGGATTTGATAGGCGCGCAAGGCTATTTCTGTTGCCATATCGACGGAACCGGCACGGCCCAGCACTTCGACGATTTTACCCACGGGCTGGGTATGCCGGTCCGGCTGGCGGGTGATCTCCGCTACCACGTATTCGCCGGCCTTGGCCTTTTTTCTCAGGGGCGGCGGGATGAGGATATCCTGGTGGATATGTTTATTGTCCGGAATCACGTAAGCGACACTGCCCTCCTTGTAGAAACGGCCCACAACGGAGTAGTTGACATGCTCCAGCACTTCGACGATCACCGCTTCCCTGCGGTTGCGCCGGTCATACCCGCCGTAACGCGCCACGACATGATCGCCGTGCAGGACGCTACGCATCTGCTTCATTGACAGGAACAGGTCCTCACCGCCATGATCAGGCCGGAAAAACCCGTAGCCGTCCGCATGGCCGATTACCCGGCCTGCCACCAGGTCCATCTTCTCCAGCAGGCCATATCCCTCCCTGCGGTTACGCATGAGTTCTCCGTCCCGCAGCATGGCCTTGAGACGCTTGCTCAATGCCGAGCGCTCCGCCGAACTCCTGACATTGAATGCTTGCGCAATCTCGGTCAGTTGCCGCGGTGCGCCCGAACGTTCCAGAAATTCCATGATCTCTTTCCGCTCCGGGATCGTTACATCATATTCCTGCTTGCTTTTTTTCTTTGCCATATAGAACCATAGATAGTGATTGACAGTGCCTGCGGGTAACGGTAAAGTCCGTCGTTTCCAAAAAACGGATTCTACACCACACCACGCCGAGGTGGCGGAATTGGTAGACGCGCTAGCTTCAGGTGCTAGTGGGGGTAACCCCGTGAAGGTTCAAGTCCTTTCCTCGGCACCATTTCCATTGTCCTTAAACTCCTTGAATCAGTTCAGTCTTGTATGTAAGTGATTAAAATGGACTCTCCAGCACAATCGTCTCAGAACGATCGGGGCCGGTCGATATCATGGCAATCGGCACCTCGCACAGTTCCGCTATCCGTTTCAGGTATGACCTGGCATTTTCAGGCAGGTCGTTATAGTCTTTCATGCCCCTGGTAATGCCCTCCCAACCGGGCAGTTCTTCATAGACGGGTTCGCAGTTCGCCAGGTCGCCGGCCGTTGCCGGGGGATTAACATCGGCGGCTTTATATTCGCGGCAGATCCTTATCTTCTCCAGTCCGTCCAGCACATCCAGCTTGGTGATGCACAGGCCCGACAGCCCGTTCAATTGGGCGGAGCGTTTCATGGCCGCCGCATCAAACCACCCGCAACGTCGCGGACGTCCCGTTGTGGCGCCGAATTCCTGTCCTTTGTCCCTCAACAGTGCCCCGTCGGAGCCTGCCAGTTCCGTCGGAAACGGGCCGGAACCGACCCGGGTGGTGTATGCCTTGGTTATGCCCAGGACATAATCGAACAGCCCGGGAGCAAATCCTGAACCCGTGGCCGCGCTGCCTGTCGTGGTGTTCGACGAAGTCACGAACGGATATGTGCCGTGGTCCACGTCCAGCAATGCCCCCTGTGCGCCTTCAAACAGCAGGTTGCCGCCCTGGCTCCTTATCTGGTGCAGCATCCCGGTTACGTCTGCGGTCATCGGCGCAACCTCCCCGGCAAGTTCCAGGAGTTCATCCAGCGTCTGCCTGTAATCCACCGTGCCGGCCCGGTAATAGTTCTTCAGGATGAAATTATGATACTCGAGCAGTTCATTCAATTTATCCTGAAGAATGCCGGGATTGCCGAGATCGCTTACCCGCAGCGCCCGTCTTGCTACCTTGTCTTCGTAGGCTGGACCGATTCCGCGCCCTGTCGTGCCCAGGGCCGCTTTGCCGCGGGCATCTTCCCGCGCATGGTCCAGCAGGATATGGTGCGGCAAAAGCAGGACACAGGCTTCACTGATGTGCAGCTTGTCCCTCGCCGCGACACCCCTGTTCTCAAGCATGGCGATCTCATCGAGCAATGCCCGCAGTGACAATACCACCCCGTTGCCGATGAAACAGCGCACGCCCTCATGCAGTATGCCGGACGGAATCAGGTGCAGGATCGTCTGCTCTCCGTCAATAACGAGCGTATGGCCCGCGTTGTGACCGCCCTGGAACCTGACAACACCTTGCACCCGTTCAGCCAGCAGATCAACGATCTTGCCCTTGCCTTCATCGCCCCACTGGGCGCCGACCACGACGATACTATGACCTGCCGGTTGAGCGTTCAGGGGCATTTATATTTTCCTGACTTGCCAGTGCCCATGTTCCAGGACGATCTGCCGGTCGCAATCCGAACACTCCGGGTCCGATTCCGTTTCAGAGCCATCTCCCGGCAGCCGGTAAATCACGGTTTCCCCTTCTTCCCTTAACCGGTCCACCAGCTCATACAACCCGGGGACTTCGGAATTAGGCGCGCAAATCCCCTTCTTCGGCACGTGCGATTGCTGAGCCAAATCGAACAACTTCAACGCGTCCGTGCTGAAACCGGTCGCGAGACGCGCCCGGCCGAAAGCCTGGCACACATTGTCGTAACGTCCGCCAAAGGCGATACCCTCACTCTCTCCCGGCATATAGGCGACAAACGTCATGCCGGTATGGTAGTGGTAGCCCTGAAATTCGGTCACATCAAAATACAGCGGCGCATTCCCGACCTGGCGCGAAGTCAATTCCGCAATCCTGTCCAGTTCGTCCACGTATGCGCACAATTCCTCTCCGCATGGCCTGAGGATAACCCTGACTTGATCCAGTATGCCTGCATCCCCCTCCAGTTCCATCAGGCTGACCAGGGCTTCACCGGATGCATCGTCCAGGGACCACTCCTTCAGCATGGTTTTCAGTTCATCCGCCGCTTTTCTCTGCACGCAACTGAACAGCAGGGCTTCCCGGTCGGCGTCAAGTTGCATGGGGCCTGTCAATCCCTGCATGATCCCCACGTGGCCGATATCGACATGGATGTCATGCAGGCCCGAAAGTTGCAGGGTTTTGAGCATCAGCGCAAGAATCTCCGCATCGCTCTCGATGCCTTTATGGCCGTATAGTTCCGCTCCCGTCTGCAGTAGCGCACGCGCGCCTCCCGGCCCGCCGGGCATAGTGTGCAGCACAGTGCCGATATAGCACAGCCGGCTGGGCCTGTTACGTTTGAGATTATGCACCTCGATACGCGCCACCTGGGGGGTGGTATCGGCACGTATCCCCATCAGTTTGCCGTTCAACTGGTCTATCACCTTGAACGTCTGCAATTCCAGGTCTTCTTCGGTGCCCGTGAACAGCGTATCCAGGTATTCGATCAACGGCGGCATTACCAGTTCATAGCCCCAACCGGAAAACTGGTCCAGGATACGCCGGCACAGGACGTCTAGCTGCGCTGCCCGGGGCGGCAGCACCTCTTCAATTCCCTCAGGCAACAACCATTTGTTTTTAGCACGCATTATCCGTCATCTCATCTGTGGTAAAGGCCCGCTTCAACACATGCCCGGTCAGCGCACGACGTATAACAGGACTACGCCAATCAGCATGCTGCTGACGCCCACAAACCGCAGGCTGGTGTTATCCAGTTGCGACGCCGCTTGAAATACCCGCTTTATCCAGTTCGGGTTCAGGAAAGGCATGATCCCTTCCAAGATGAAAACCAGCGCAATGGCGCTCAGCAGTTCCGTCCACATGACTGCCGGCCCGTGCCGGGAGTTCCCGGTTATTCACCCTGGGAGTTGTTGAAATACCTGAAAAAATCGGAATCCGGCTCAAGCAGCAGAATATCGCTGTTATTGCTGAAGCTGGTCCGGTAGGCGTTCAGGCTGCGGTACAGAGTGTAGAATTCCTCGTCCTTGCCGAATGCGCCGGCATAGATCTCGGTTGCGCTGGCGTCACCTTCGCCGCGCACGGTTTCCGCGTCCTTGTATGCGTTGGCCAGGATGATCTCACGCTCACGGTCCGCGTTCGCCCTGATTCTCTCGGCCGCTTCCTCTCCCCGCGCACGGAAGTCTTTCGCCACCCGGGTCCGTTCTGCCCGCATTCTGGCATAGACCGAGTTGCTGACTTCCTCCGGCAGGTCAATCCGCTTGGTCCTGACGTCAACCACGGTAATCCCCAGTTCATCCCGCAACTGGTCCGTTGTTGTCTCGACGACATCCAGGATTTCACCCCGTTCACCGGCAACCACTTCCTGTACCGTGCGTTTCCCGAATTCATCACGCAGTGCACGATTGATTCTCTGGCCCAGCAGTCCGGTGGCATACTGGACGTCGCCCCCACGCGTTGCCACGTAAAACTTTTCGACGTCGGAGATTATCCACTTTGCGTAATAATCGACGATCACATCCTTTTTTTCCACGGTGAGAAAACGTTGCGGTTCCTGGTCCAGGTTCAACAACCGCGTTTCGAATTTCTGCGCGGTATTGATGATGGGGATCATGTAATGCAGGCCGGGCTTATAATCGGACCGCTGGATCTCCTTGAACCGGAAAACGATGGCTTGTTCGTACTCCTGCACCCTGAACAGTGAAAAATAGGCAACGATGGCCAGCAGGACAACAGAGATGATAATACGCAACATGGTTATCTTGCTCCTCGTGCCCTGTTTCCGGCACGTTCTGCAATATCTGATACGGATGTGGAATCGGCGCCGCCGGGACCGCGTTCGCGGGGCAGGCTCAGGGAGCCGGAACCCCGGGGTTGTATCAATTTATCCAGCGGCAGGTACATCAGGCTGTTGCCCCCTTCCGCATCCAGCAATACCTTGTTCGTGCCGGACATAACCGATTCTATGGATTCCAGGTACAGCCGCTTGCGCGTGATTTCCGGCGCCTGTTCATACTCAGTCAGCAATTGTTCAAAACGCGAGGCATCGCCTTCGGACCTGGCGATGGTAGACGCCTTGTATGCATTCGCTTCTTCGCGCACACGCGCCGCGGCGCCGCGGGCGCGGGGCAGGATGTCGTTCCGGTATGCCTCCGCCTCGTTGACCAAGCGCTGTTCGTCCTCCCTGGCCTTGATGGCGTCGTCAAACGCGGCCTTGACGTCTTCAGGGGGTTTCGCCGGCTGCATCTCAACGGTAACGATAAGAATTCCCGACTCGTAATCGTCAACGAGTATCTTCTGCATCAACTCCTGCTGGCTCTGGGCAATCTCACTGCGGCCCTCGGTAAGCACGTAGTCCAATTCGCTCTGGCCGATGATCGCTCGCACCGCGCTCTCGGCAACCTGGCGCAGTGTCAGCGCCGGGTCCCTGACGTTGAAGATGAAGTCTGCGGGGTCATTGATGCGCCATTGTACCGCTACCTCCACATCCACGATGTTTTCATCCTGGGTCAGCATCGATGCTTTGTGGGTGATTGACCGCACCTGGCCGACGTTTACTGTTACAACCCTATCGATGAGGCTCGGAAAGACGAAATTCAATCCCGGCTGCAAGGTCCTCTCATAGCGGCCGAAACGCAGCACCACGCCGCGTTCCTGCTGGTCCACCAGGTAGGTAATGTCAACCAGCAGCAACAGTACCAGGACGATAACGACAACCAGCCAGGAGAACGGGAAGCCCTTGCGCTCTTTCTTCTGCTTGGACGGTTTCCCGCCGAACAGCCCGCCGAAACCCTCCTGCATCTTGCGAATGATATCATCCAGGTCAGGCGGACCTTCCCCCCTGCCCCGGTTGCCCCAGGGGTCCTGACCTCTATTATCCGGTGGCTCATTCCAACTCATACGGTTTGCCTCTAACAATCAAAAAAATATCAAAATAGTCTATCACATTGCCCAAACTACCGTACGGAAATCAGCCGAGTTCACTGTGTATGAGACGCTCCAACTCCGGGATGCCGGCGCCGGTGAGGGCGGATACCCATGCGCGTGCGCAACTGCCGTTGATGCCGTGCCCGGCCCTTGCCTGCGCATGCCCGTTGCCATGCCCGTTGCCGGCCTGGTCGATTTTATTGAATACGAGTATCTGAGGAATGGCGGTTGCGCCAAGCTCTCCAATCACCTGGTTCACTTCGTCTATGCGTGACCGGTGATTATCATTGATATCAACCACATGCAACAGCAGGTTCGCGCCTTTTATCTCATCCAGGGTGGCATGGAAAGACTCCACCAGGTCATGCGGGATATGGCGGATAAAACCCACCGTATCACTGAAAAGCACCGATAGTTCATCCGTCAGGCGGGATTTTCTGATAGTCGGGTCCAGGGTAGCGAACAGTTTGTCAGCGCAATAGACGTCCGCCCCGGTCAGCCGGTTGAACAGTGTGGACTTACCGGCGTTGGTATAGCCCACCAGGGATACGACGGCGGCATTATTGCGCCGGCGCAACCTCCTGCCCTGCTCTCTCCGGCTTTTTACCTTGTCGAGCCGGCCGCGGATCGTTTTGATACGCTTTCCGATCAGGCGCCTGTCCGTTTCGAGCTGGGTTTCTCCGGGCCCCCTCAGACCGATGCCGCCTTTTTGTCTTTCCAAGTGCGACCAGCCCCTGACCAGGCGTGTGGACAAGTGCTGTAATTGCGCCAGTTCAACCTGGAGTTTGCCCTCGTAGGTCCTGGCCCGCTGGGAAAAAATATCAAGGATCAGGCCGACACGGTCGAGCACCCGGCAATTTATCTCCTTTTCCAGGTTACGCTCCTGGGCCGGGGATAATCCGTGGTTGAAGATCACGATATCCGCATCATGGGCCGCGGCGGATTGCCTGATTTGCTCCACTTTACCGGAACCGATGAAAAATTTGGCGTCCGGCCTGGTGCGGTTCCCGGTTATCGTATCGGAGGGAACCAGCCCCGAAGACCCGGTCAACTGCACGAATTCCTGCAACTCTTCATTGTAACGCCGGTTTTGAAAATTGATATGAACGAGAATGGCGCGCGGCCTGTCCCGGAGAACTGTGTCAACCGTATTAATTCTTGTACGCCCTCCTGTCTTGATGAAAACCGTGTCGTTGAATCATATACGGGGATTATGACAAAAGAAAGTAAGATGGGTGGGGTCAGAGTAAAATCACCACCGGCTCTGCTATTGCCACCGTCCCCGGCGATTTTACTCTGACCCCGAAATTCAGCGGGAATTGCTGAAAAAATAGTAAAATAAATTCATAGGTCAGAGTAAAAACCCATGAAGATGTATGATAAAACTACACATTCCGGTGGGTTTTTACTCTGGCCCCACCATCTGACCGAAGTCAAGGGGAGGAAATAATGAAACTGAAATACAGACTTGGCGCGCTGGTCCTCTGGCTTTGCTCGGGGCTGTTTACCGCACAGGCGGACATCATGACGGTGGAAGACCTGCTGGCGCAGTTGTCTGCGGGCGAACCGGGCACACAGATTGCCTACGGCAACGACCCGCTGCAATTCGGCGAACTCCACGTCCCCGAGGGTGACGGGCCGTTCCCGGTTGTGGTGTTTATCCATGGCGGCTGCTGGCTGGCCATGTATGACATCACCACCACCCGGCCCCTGGCCTGGGCGCTCCGGGACGAGGGCATCGCGGTATGGAACCTGGAATACCGCCGCGTAGGCAACCCCGGCGGCACCTATCCGGGCCTCCTGCTTGACATCGGTTCAGGGATCGATCATGTGAAGACCCTGGCCGCGGATTATCCGCTCGACGTTACGCAAGTAGTCGTGATGGGGCATTCCGCCGGCGGTCACCTGGCGCTGTGGGCCGGGGCGCGGGCAAAAATTCCTTCCGACCACGATTTATACCTGGCTGATCCGCTGCTGCCGGCGGGCGTCGTGGCGCTGGCGCCGGCTGCGGCGCTCACGCAATTGCACCAGCAGGGCACCTGCGACAACGTGATAGACAGGCTGATGCACGGATCGCCGGCCGAGCATCCCGACCGTTATGCTTACGTCGAACCGGCGCGCATGGCTCCTATCGGCGTCAGGCACACCGCGCTGATGGGTGTGCACGATACGGATTGGACGCCTTTCGGCGAAGCCTATGTCACAGCCGCCCGCGCCATTGGCGATGACACGATAGAACGCGTGATGGCCCCTGAATCCGGCCATTTCGAAGTCATCAACCCGAACAGCACGACCTGGCCCCTGGTACTGAAGGCGGTACGCGGTTACCTGCAATGAAAAAAAAGGGACTTAATGTTACTGTCAACGGCCGCGCCGAGACCATTGACGTCACCCCGCGTACACGTCTGCTCGATGCCCTGCGAGTCGACCTCGGATTGATCGGCACGAAGGAAGGCTGCGGCACCGGGGACTGCGGCAGTTGCACCGTGTTGCTGGACGGCAATGCCGTGAACTCCTGCATGGTACTGGCGTTGCAGGCCGAAGGACGGGAGATCACCACGATCGAGGGACTGGGCAAACCGGGCGCGCTGGACCCGGTGCAACAGGCCATGGTCCAATGTGGCGGCATCCAGTGCGGCTTCTGCACCCCGGGCATGGTGCTGTCCCTGAAAGACCTGTTCAACCGCAACCCTGAGCCGGATGAAGAGGAAGTCCGGGTGGCGATATCCAGCAATTTGTGCCGCTGCACCGGCTACACC
This sequence comes from Gammaproteobacteria bacterium, assembly GCA_028819495.1. GTDB lineage: Bacteria > Pseudomonadota > Gammaproteobacteria > Eutrophobiales > Eutrophobiaceae > JAAXHV01. The sequence goes on from JAPPLI010000125.1 coordinate 13,959, forward strand.
AAGATTTTCGATGCCGCGCGGGCATTGCGTGACGGGACACTCGATGCGCGGGCGGCCAACGGCAACGATGACGCCATCGGCGCCCGCATGGTGCGCACCGACGCGGTGGAAAAGGTCACCGGCAGCGCGGTTTACGCCGAAGACGTGCGCCTGCCGCGCATGGTCTACGGCGCGCTGGTGCGCAGTCCGGTCCCGCATGCCAACATCCTGTCCATCGATACGTCGGCAGCGCTAAGCCACCCGGCCGTCAGGGCGGTGGTCACCGGTCGTGACATTGAGATGGGATACTACGGTTACGAACTGCAGGACCAGCGCGTCTTCGCCCTGGAAAAAGTGCGTTATTTGGGGGAACCTGTGGCTGCCGTCGCGGCCGACACGCCCGACGCGGCGCGGGAAGCGGCTGCGCTGGTGAAGGTCGACTACCAGGAACTGCCCGCGGTATTCGACCCCGAGGAAGCGATGTCCGAGGATGCGCCGCTGGTGCACGAGGACCAGAACGCCTACCACCTGGACTGGGAGTCGGAGCGCAAGGGCAACCTGTGTTACCGGCTGGAATTCGGCGACGGCGACGTGGAGCAGGGTTTTGCGGAAGCGGACCAGGTTGTCGAAGGGACCTACCATACGCCAGAGGCCCATGCCGGCGCCATCGAGCCCCACAGCGCCACGGCCATGTCCGACCCCACGGGCCGCATCACGATCTGGACCACCACGCAAAAGCCCTTCGCTGTGCGCAGTTACCTGGCCAAGGCCCTGAAACGGCCCATCAGTTCGTTCAAGGTCGTCCCCACCCACATCGGCGGCGGGTTCGGCGGCAAACTGTTTCCCGTCGTTGAACCCTATGTTGTGTTGCTGGCGGAGCGGTCCGGACTGCCGGTGCAGATGACCCTGAGCCGCGACGAGGAAATGGCCGGTGCGATGTTGCTGCGCCACCCGTCGAAGGTACGCATCAAAACCGGGGTCATGAACGACGGTTCCCTGGTCGCGCACCAGGTACGCATGCTGTTCAACACCGGCGCCTACGGTCCCTACGGCCCCAACACCGCGGCCCTGGGCAGCCTGATGGCCGGCGGTCCTTACCGTATACCCAACCTGGAAATCACCGGTCTCGTCACCTACACCAATAACGTGCCCAAGGGTTCCATCCGCTGCCCGTCGGGACCGCAGATGGCGTTCGCGGTGGAGACTCACATGGACAAGGTGGCGCGCGCGGTCGGCATGGATGGGCTGTCCTTCCGGCTGAAGAATGCCTGGGAAGACGGGGACGCCACCTGCACGGGACAACCGCTGGCGGCGGTCAGCCTGAAGGAGTGCCTGCAGAAGGCCGCGGACGCGGTGGAATGGGACAAGCCCTGCCCTCCGGGGTCCGGCAAAGGCCTGGCCTGCAACTGGTGGGTCAGCGGCACATGGGGTACCCAGACGCTGATCGAGACCAACGAAGATGCTACTTTCCGGCTCATTTCCGGTTGTGTCGATATGGGCACCGGCGGCCTGACCAGCAGCGTGTTGCAGATGGCAGCCGAGGGTCTGGGCGTGCCGGTCGATTCCATCCAGCTTGTGCGCGGCGACACCGACACCCTGCCCTGGGACCACGGCCACGGCGGCAGCCGGATGACCTTTACTATTGCCCGCTCCGCGTATGAAGCGGCCCTTGACCTCAAGCGCCAGTTACTGAATGAGGCCGCCGACCGGCTGGAGGCGGCGCCGGATGACATGGCGCTCGAAGACGGCCGGGTCTTTGTGCGCGGCGACCCGAGCAACTCCATCGACCTGGCTGAAATCTGTTATAACCGCCACAAGAAACACGGCGGTCCCATGGTCGGCGTATCTTCTTTGCTGGACGACCAGCCTCCCACGACAAAAGAACATCCAATCGGGGGTTTCCCGGCTCCCAGTTTCTGTGCCCATGCGGTGGAACTGGCCGCGAATGAGACCACCGGCGAGATCGAACTGAAACGTTACGCCGCAGTCCATGACGTGGGCAAGGCCGTGAATCCGACCGGCTGTGAAGGCCAGATAGAAGGCGGCGTAGCCATGGGTCTCGGCCTTGCCATGATGGAGGAACTCCGGGAAATCGACGGCAAGGTGCTGAACCCGAGTTTTGCCGATTACCTGCTTATTTCAGCCGAAGACATGCCGCCGACGCAGACCATCCTGGTGGAACAGCCGGCAGTTGACGGCATCATGGGTATCAAGGGTGTCGGCGAACCGCCCATAGCCCCGCCAACAGGCGCCATAGCCAATGCCCTGGCCGACGCCCTGGACGTGGATGTCACGCGCCTCCCGCTGACCCCGGAACAGGTTTCCGCCTTGATCGCTGAACGCAATACATGATCAACGACTTTGAGTTCACCCGGCCCGCTGACATGCCCGAAGCGCTGGAGGCGCTGGCGCATAACGGGCGCGTCGTACCCGTGGCGGGCGGCACCAATATTCTGGTGAACCTGAAACGGGCGCCGCTGGAAGCCGACCTGGTAGTGGACCTGACCGGCCTCGACGAACTGACGCCGCTATCGGAAACCAACGGCAGCATACGCCTGGGCGCGGGCGTCACCTTTGCCGAACTGCTCGAGTGGCGTCCCGGGGGCGCTATCGAGGGTCTCATGCGTCCCATGTGCGTGGCGTTTGCAGGTCCGCTCATCCGTAACCTGGCCACGGTCGGCGGGAATGTCTGCGACGCTTCCGCCGCTGCCGACATATCGCCCCCCCTGCTGGCGCTGGATGCCGCGGTTGAACTGGAAAGCGCCGCGCACGGACGCCGCACTCTGCCATTGACGAAGTTTTTCCAGGGCGTGCGCAGGACCGCCCGCCGCCCGGATGAATTGCTCACGGCCATTGAGTTCTCCCGACCTGCAGAGAACGAGCGCTGGTTCTATTACAAGCTGGGCAAGCGCAAGGCCGATGCCATATCCATCGTCAGCCTTGCCATGACGGTAAGACTTGAGCGGGGCAAAGTGGAACAGGCCCGTATCGCCCTGGGTGCAGTGGCGCCGGTAGCCATGCGCACGCCGGAAACGGAAGCCCTGCTCCTGGGCGAAACCCTGGATGAAGCTGTCATCAACGCTGCGGCAGCGACCGCTGCGAGAGAATCACGCCCCATCGACGATTTCCGCGCTACCGGCGCCTATCGGCGGCAGATGGTGGAAGCGCTGGTGAGACGCGGCCTTACGGAGATTGCGCAACAAAACTAATCGATTATTTTCTCACCGGTGGCGAACAGCAGCCACAGTGCCCCGCCCACCACCTGCACGGCAGCCACAATCATGAAGACACCGGCATAACTCCCGGTCTGGTCCAGCAGCCAGCCCGCCAGGGCAACGCCGATAATACCGGGGATGGTGCCAAACGTGTTGGAAATTCCTATCAGGACGTCCGCATAGCGTGGTGCGATATCGAGGAAGTTCGGCACGTAGCCCGAGAACGTGAGCGCGATAAAGGCAAGCGCCCCGCACATCACCGACAATGCGACCAGGGGTGTGTCCGCTTGCAGCGCGAACAGGAAAAAAACAGACGAACCGAACAATCCGCAGACCTGCATGAGCTTGCGAACGAAGGTGATACTGCTGCCGCGTTTCAAGAGCCTGTCCGCGGCCCAGCCCGCGATATTGGTCATCACGAACATAGTCAGCCACGGCGCCGCGGAATAGAACCCGGCGCCGGTAACACTGAGAGACTGCACATCGCGGAAGTAACTGGGCAACCAGGCCAGCATCATATAGAGCCCCCAGTTGGTGCAGAAATGATTGATGAATATAACCAGTACGGCCCTGTGCGACAGTAATTTTTTCCAGGGAATGTCTGCGGTCTCCTGTTTACCATCCGCCGAACTCCCCAGCAGTTCCAGTTCTTCAGCGGTAATCCCGGGATACTCACCCGGATAACTGGTTGCCTTGAAATACCAGACGGCAGCCCAGATCACGCCGAACAGGCCGAATATATAAAATACGGAGGGCCACCCGTACCGGGTCACGATCCAGCCCGTGGTAGTCAGCGCAAACAAGGTCCCCAGAGGTATTCCACTGGCCAGCAGACCCATGGAACGCGAACGCTCAGCTTCGGGAACCCAGTGTGAAAACAGGCTGAAGGAGGCCGGGAACATTGCCGACTCGCCCAGTCCCATGGCGATGCGGACAGCTATCAACAGGGGAAGGGATATCATCGCCGCGATCGGTGTCAGTATGGTGAAGATCGACCAGGAAAGTACGGCAAAACCCAGGACAAGCTTCCCGCCGATCCGGTTTGCCAGCCAGCCGCTGGGCGCCTGCAGGATCATGTAACCGATAAAGAAGGAGGAAAGCACGAACCCCTTGGTGGTATCGGACCAGCCGAAGGCCTCCTGCATGGGGATGATGGCGACCGATATGTTTACCCGGTCGATATAACAGATAAACGCGGCGCAGAAACAGAGAAAGACAATGTTATGGCGTTTTTGCATCAGTCAGGGGCAAGGCAGCACCGACTCCTGGGGCACGCCTTCAAGGGCCGCATCCAGGGCCTTGAGGGCGCTGGATTTCGCCCTCACGTAGTCCGCCAGCAACCGAGGTTCACCGGTCCCTGTCTCAACCCTCTCAAGTCGTAATGTCGGGTTATCAAAGAAATTCTGGATAAACCCCGTCCGGGTAAGCCGCAGAGACTTCAACTCACCGGTCTTCGCGCTGCGGCTGACTTGCTTGACCATGTATTCCCGCTCGCGCAGAGAAATATACTCGTCATTCATCATCCAGTAACCCCGGGGGGACCGGCTGATGCCCAGTTCAGGCTGCTGCTCCCAGCCGCCGAGGATCATCACCAGGCCGGGGCCATGAGCGGAACGATATATCTGGTCATAAACCTTTACCAGGTCACACCTGCCCTGCCCCGGGGCAAGCAATGTATCGGTCATACGGCGCAGACGGTCCTCCTGTGCCAGGCGTTGCTCAGAAGGAAAGAACATCAAAGCTAGGCCCCGCTTTTCTCCCTGACCGGAAATCGTCGCTGCCCAGAGAGTCATTTCAGTCCGCTTCACAGTTCCGCGGTATTCTCCTTCGATGCCAGAGAAACGGATTGATTCACCAGCAGCAGGAACCCCGCTGCTCACCATCAAGGTGATACATAAATATATGAGTGGAAAGTTTGGTTCGTACCCCGGTTCTTTTTCCATTGACCTGGTGATGAAAGTATCGGTGGCCATGACCTTTACTGTCCTCTATGAAGCCTTTTTTCAGTAGTACGGACGCAATGTTTTCTCTTTCCATAGGATATTCCTGATAGATTACAAGTCAAGAAACCGATTTCTGATTGTAACGCCGTGTCCTGTCACCTCATTCTCATTAAGGTTTCCATAATATTCATAATAATAAGTGAGATCTTTTATTGCGTCATCCAAAGCTTCAGAGGCGGTATCCCCATAGCCGCAGATTTCCAGGAAGTCATTTTCCGCAAAATAAGTACCGCCTTCATTTTTAACTTGAAGTACAACTGGTCTGTTCAGAGAATGTAATTTCCCGTTGGTATTTCTCACCCGAACCGGGTGTCTTGGTAATCGGGAATTCGGGAAAATTTTATTCAAATTCGATATTCTTTACCAGCATCGCGATGCCGGGATAATAGTACCCTTTCTTATTTCGTAACGTACGGGTTTCTTTTGGAAAACACCAAGCTAAAGCGTGATAATCCGCTGATGATTTAATTCCTTCGCAAAAATCTATTATCTGTTGCCCAATTTTATCAGTGGGAGTCTTCGGTGCAGCAGATGCCGAAGCAAAAACTACAGCAAGGGCTGTTACACCGCGTTGGTATCCCTTTGTTTTTTTTGCTGCGTTGGTGGCTTCTTCCATAGATTTTTTATTGTGGTAGGCAACCCATTTTTATCTTTAGCTCCAGACAAAGGAACGAATTTGTGCTTTGCCTCGATAAATTCATCTTTCCCGTCGGTGTCGGTGCAAATCCACAGGTCTCCTCTACCTGTCCAAGGTTCCTCACCTCGAACTTTTTTCTCTGTCTTAAATTCTTGCAAGGCAATCCTTCCACATCGCCAGGCTGCAGCGCACAAGACGCTTACATTGGGTGTTTCTTTGTACCAATGAGCAGAATCATAACCTTTCATAATACGGCAGTATCTCTCATGTGCGAGCAGCCATTCTTCCAACAAAGCATCCCAGTGATTAAGCCCCTTCTTGCCTTTCAAATGGTAACCGCGAACTGTCTCTGCTTCGCTCATAAAACTCTCCCAACTTCTCTCAGTTAAAACAAAAAATAAGCTTCACACTCATAATATTACGAGGGCGGAACTATATAACACCACATCCCGACATGTTGGCCAACGTCCCAGGCCACCCCATGCAGCCGTTTGAAGAAATGTCCTATCGCCTTTCAGGGCTTACGAACTCTCCTGGTCAAATACAGGCATGTCCATGACGCGGGCAACCTCTCCGTGGGATTTGGCAAGTCCGCGACCAACCCTTCTTAAACCTACCGATTCAAAGGACGTAATTTTTACCGCAGAATTAATAGAGCACATGGCTATAGAGGTTAGAATTGTTTCAAAAAACCGCGTGCCAGGATTTCCATGAAGTCTTTAGCGCCACGAAAAATAAAGGGCACTTTATACTTGTCAGACAACTTCGACATTTCTTTCTCCAACTCTGGAGACGGACCTGCATCGGTGACGAGTAGAACAACTGCAATTACGACGTGGCCTTTTTCCAAACGTGATCTGAATGCCTCCTCGAGCTTGGAGACAACCTTCGGTCCTTCCAGGAACTCGTGGTCTTTTATTTGCACCGGTACTATCCAGTCGAGAGCTTCGCTGAACGGATTCGAAATGATAATCTCTAAATCAGCGCCGCGCTCCTGAGGGCCGCCAGTATGCAGGACGGTTACAGGGAAGAGAGGCTCCAAGGCGTCACGGACGACCGTCTCCCACTCGCTACCCTGCAGCCCAACCCGCAGACTTTCAGATAGCCGCGTAGCCATGTCCTCAATAATAGAACCCGTAACCAGATCTGACACAATGCTTTCAGCCCGACCGACGGCTGTTGTGCCAACCGTGAGGTCCTCGTCGTGCCCGATGATGCGTTCCAGGCACTCGGCGTAGTCGGATATACGCCATAGTCTTCCTCGACACCGCAGGCTCCTACGTAGCCCTGCATCAACCAATTGGTGTTCATTGGCCACGCCTGTGGGTGTTAGTACCTTAACCGTTCGTAGATGACCGAAGTCGCCATGTTCTTCGTTAATGTCGAACTCATAAGGACCTCGGATTCGAACCAGTGTAAAAAGACCATCGTGCGGCATGTTTGGTACTAACACCACATCTCCGTCGTTCATGTAATCGCCAGCAGGACCATCACCCATCCTCCAATGCCGACTCGCGTTTTTCTGATGTTCAGTGAGTTGGTTGCCTTCTTCCCATGCTTCATTAATACAGTGTAAGTCTTGCTCGGGGTACCCTCCCCATCCTTGCCGGAGTCGCCCTTCAGACAACTCCCGTCTCAGAAACTCGCGGTGCTCAAGGGTATCCCTGCTAGTTCGCATTGCCCAATACATTGGTCAGACCTCCTCAGTTAGTGTTGTTGAAAGTCATGCGACCGGCGATAATGTAACTGTGCCATTTTAGCAATGCTGCCATTTCGTTAATGCAGGAGAGCAGAGCTTCAACTGCAGTTTAGTGAATAAGAGCCGGTCACATGACACAGCAAAAATCACGGTGAACAAAGGAGGCGGCATTTCAAGTATGGGAGATATTTCATACACATTTTCGGAGTACTCATTCCTCAATTCAGCTAACGGTATTCTCACGATTGAAGCGGACGAATATGAACTTTATCTTACCCCGGTACTGTCCGGCTGTTTGATGAACGGCGCTTCTGACGGAGGAGGCGAGGTGAACTCCTTCGAATCAGTTGGATAAGACATAGTATCAGCACCTCAGTTATTGGTTCTCAGTAGGTATAAGTGATTTTAGAGAGCTCTTGTCAGCGACTAAGGCGAACAGAAGAGGAGTCAGTATGCCAACCACGATTATGGAGGTAACGCTTCTCTTACCTCCTTTGTCGGGAAATATCAAGTTAAGTAGGTAGATAGCATATATAAAAGATAAGGCAGTCTTGCTGACTAGAACGATTACGGTTTTCCATATGGATTTGTTGGCACGCCATGTATTGACTAGCGACGCTAAGAACAGAAGAACGAATGTGATACTTGCTATAATTTGTAGCCAACTAGTTGGTATTCCTATACGAAAAAAAAGATACACTCCACCGAATAATATCAGTAGAGGAATAAAGCATAAAGCTGCGGACAATCCTAAGTCTTTGAAGTTGTTATAGAAAACAACCTTACCCATAGAGGTTAATATCAAGCTTAGTATTACGGAACCTGCTACTAAATAGAGAATGATACTTGACTGATTTGATTGGACGTACAGAACGACAGAATCCAGCATGGGGTACTCCTCACGTTTGTTGCAATTTTCCACCATCCAAAAGGATGCCGGGTCGTTGCAACAACACGTGAAAGTGAGCCCTGCCTATTTGCCGACTCAGGTAGCTAGCCCGAGTCTATGATTGGCTTTTGTATTCAACAGGTAACCCGACACAGCGGGTACACGTGTTGTTGCATGACGAATTATGCCGTAGTGAAGGTAAGCAAGTCAACAGTAAGCGTAGTGGAATGGGGTCAGGCCGCATGGACGCCAGAAACTACATTCCGATGGACGTTTGTTGTTGCTTTCATTATGGAACTCGGCACAGTGCCAGTTACAGCAGACAAGCCAATGCCTGTATTACAACCAAATTATAATTGACTATTCTTCCTTACTAAAATAACATATTAGTAAGGAGAACCATGATGATAGTAAAGATTACATCCAAACGTCAGGTCACATTCCCCGCAAGGGTGCTGGACGCGCTAGGTGTGGGTCCAGGCGACCAAATCGAACTGAAAGAGGGCGCTGACGGGTTCGTTCTAAAGCCCAGGCGCATCGATTATTCCAAACTGGGTTTTCTCAAAGACAGGATCGATCCCTCTATCGAACCATTCGATATTGAAAAGTTCAGGAGTGAACCTTATGACCCGTCGTTACGGGATTGATACGTCGGTCCTAATCCGGTTGATTACCGCACAACCGCCTGATTCATATACATACTGCATCGAACAACTAACCGGGTTGATCGGTACTGGCGCAGAAATCCTTGCCTCAAACCAGGTTATTGGTGAGGCATATATCGCCGTTCAACACCACTACAAGGTATCCAGGGATGATGCTTCACAGGCTCTCTTGCAGGTTTTGAGCAGCGGACTGATTGCGCCGCTGAACGGGAGCGCCGTCCTTGAGGCGCTGACGGCGACCGGCGGTCCGGGCCTGTTCGATCGCCTCATATCCGACGACTATACACGCGCCGGTCTGGAAGTTCTGACACTGGACCGGAAAATGGCGGCGCTGCCCAACGCGCAATATCTACCCGCTATAGAGCTGCCAGGGGTTTAACTGCTTCGCCTTCAACCGATGCCGTATGGTTTTCGCAAGGCGTATGAAGCAGTAATGCGGACGCAATTTTTTCTCTTTCCATGAGATATTCCTGATAGATTATATGTCATGAATAGTAGAATTTCCCTCTGGTTGTTGCTTATTTCCCTGTTGATACTGGCCCTGAAAAGTCCGTACGCCAATGCAGAGGACATTGACCTGGTCGTTTCGGCTGATTATGTCGTTACCATGGATGACAAAAATACGGTGATCGATAAAGGCGCCATTGCCATTGACAACGGGATCATTGTCGCGGTCGATGAGCAGGCATTGATTAACGGGAAATACTCGCCAACAAAACGAATTGCCGGTGAAAACCGGGTACTGATGCCGGGTCTTGTGAACGGGCATACTCATGCGGCTATGGTTCTCTTTCGCGGTATTGCCGATGACCTTGAACTGATGGAATGGCTGACAAAATACATCTTTCCCGCCGAAATCCGCTTTGTGAATAAGGAATTTGTGCGTATCGGTACACAACTGGCCTGTCTTGAGATGATCAGGGGCGGCACAACGACCGTCGTGGATATGTATTTTCATCCAAAGGAAATCGCCCGGGTGATGGAGGAATGCGGCCTGCGGGCGATTGTCGGGGCTGCCGTCATCGAACAGGAAAGCGGCTACACCAAAAACTTTGCCGATGCGATGAACAAGGCCGAGAGTTTTATCGGGCAGTGGAAAAACAAGAACAACCGCATCACCCCTGCCTTTGCGCCTCACGCGGCCTATACCATTACACCCGACAACCTGAAGATCGTAAGAAAACGGGCCAACGAACTCTCCGTGGGCATCGCGATCCACCTTTCCGAGTCAAAGGCCGAACTCAAGCTAGTGGGAGACAGCTACGGGGAGACATCGATCAACCATCTTGAAAAAATCGGTTTCTTCCATGGCCCAACCATTGCCGCCCACGTTGTCTGGCCGACGAAAGCCGAAATATCCATTCTGTCCGCACGCGGGGTGGGCGCTATCCACAACCCCACGTCCAACATGAAGATCGCATCCGGTTTTGCCCCCGTTCCTGAAATGCTGGACGCCGGTGTCGCGGTGGGTCTGGGTACGGACGGGGCTGCTTCCAACAACGACCTGGACATGTGGGACGAGATCCGCCTGGCTGCATATATACACAAGGGCCGCCTGCTGGACCCTGAGACCATGCCTGCCCTAAGGGTTCTGGAGATCGCCACCAGGGTCGGCGCCGCGGCTATCGGTCTGGATGATACTGGATCACTGGCAACAGGCAAACATGCGGACCTTATCCTGGTATCCCTGGACGCTGCCCACCTGGTCCCCATGTATGACGTCGTGTCCCATCTTGTTTATGCCGTCGATGCCCAGGACGTGCAGACTGTCATCGTTGACGGCAAAGTGCTTATGGAAGACCGCAAAGTACTGACACTGGATGAGCAGGAAGTAATTAAAGCCGCCCGGACGATTGCAGCAAGGATTGATAAGGAAATCCGGGCGACACGATAACTAACCGTTAGAAGCCGACCTGGCCAGGCGTGCCGCTACCTGTGAGACTGGCGCTTGTGCATGCGTTTGTGCCGCTTGCTGCTCAGTTCATCGTATTTGCGCAACTGCTCCTCGCTGAGGATGCCGTCAAGCCGCTGCTTGGTTTCTTCATCCAGAGATGCCATCTGTGGCTTGATTTGTTCCATTGCGGACCGCTTGATATCTCTCTTCTTTTTCCATTGGTCTTTCAGGATTTCGGCTACGGGTTGTTTCTGCTCTTCAGTGAGTTCCAGTTTGCTGATCAACTTGTTCTTGTGTTTGCCTCCGGTATGATGATCGGCACTGGCCGTCGCGAGCAGCAACATTGAACCGAAAACGGCGATGAGTAATTTATTCATTATTTTCTCCTCTATGGTTGATTGAAAGCAGCGGCGCTGAACAGTGTAATGGATGAATTGGCAAACATCATGGAAAATATACGGATTTGACCGTAAACTGGAAAAAAAGTTTCCGGGGTACAATAATATAATGCAAGGACTCAACGACTTCCTGGCCTTTCTTGACGGAATCCTGGGCGCTGCCTGGTATTTCCCCTGGCTGCTGCTCGGAGTCGGCGTATTCTTTACCTTTTACCTGGGCTTCCCGCAGATACGCTACTTCAAACGCGCCTGGTTGACCTTGACGGGGCGTTATACCCGTCACGACGCTGAAGGCGACACTTCCCACTTCCAGGCCTTGTCCACTGCCCTGTCCGGTACCGTAGGCACCGGTAATATCGGCGGGGTTGCGCTTGCCCTGCACCTGGGCGGCCCTGCCGCGCTGTTCTGGATGTGGGCCACGGCCTTCGTCGGCATGACCACCAAGTTCGTCGAGGTGACGATTTCCCACAAGTACCGGGTCAAGGATGAAAAGGGCGAGATGGCCGGCGGACCGATGTACTACATGGAACGCGCGCTCAACATGAAATGGCTGGCCGTGTTCTTTGCGATCGCAACGGTATTCAGTACCCTGGGTTCCGGCAACATGCCGCAGAGTAACAACATGGCGTCCGGCCTGCATACTTCCTTCGGCATTCCGACCTGGGTCAGCGGCGCGCTATTTGCCTTTCTGCTCGGACTGGTCATTCTTGGTGGCATTCGCCGTATCGCCAGGGTGACCTCCGCGATCGTGCCGATCATGGGCCTGCTCTATTTCGTCGGCGCGCTGGCAGTAATCATTGCCAATCTTGGCGAGGTGGTTCCGGCATTTTTCAGTGTATTCAGCAGTGCCTTCACCGACTCTGCCGCAACCGGCGGGTTTCTCGGCGCTACCTTTGCCTACGCGTTCAACCGCGGCGTCAACCGTGGACTGTTCTCAAACGAGGCGGGACAGGGTTCAGCACCCATCGCCCATGCTTCTGCGCGTGGAGACGAACCGGTATCCGAAGGCATGGTCTCCCTGCTGGAACCGTTTCTCGATACCCTGGTAATCTGTACCCTGACGGGGTTGGTAATCCTGTCCTCGGGTGTGTGGAAGGAGAAGTTCGACACGGATTTCCAGGCATTCGACACGCAATTCATCAGCGGCGCCTACAGCGATGATGACCCGGCGCACGTGGATGCGCTGTTCCACCATCTCAACGACCGGACCCCGACTGACGAACCGGTCGAGCTCGCCAATGGCAGTTTCAATATCGTGGACGGCCACCTTGCTGACGCCGGGCTCACCATCCTGCACAACCGTTCAATTGCCGAGGACGTGTATTTCCATGTCGGCGGAGAACCCTACAGCGGAGCCATAGTGATCAATGATGGCTCGCTTGCCGGTGACGTCTCCCTGCGCGGCAAATCCCTGCTGCATTCAGTACCACTGACGGTAGAGGCATTCAAACGCAGCTTCCTGGGTGATTACGGCCAGTACGCGGTAACCCTGGGCCTTATGCTGTTCGCGTTCAGCACAGCCGTCGCCTGGTCCTATTACGGCGATCGCGCCATCACTTACCTGTTCGGCCTGCGCTGGGTATTGCCCTACCGCCTGTTCTATTGCGCGGCATTCTTCACGGCCGCGGTAGTCGACACATCAATGGTGTGGTTGTTCTCGGCCGTCACGCTGGCGCTGATGGCGCTGCCCAACCTGTTCGGCATCATGCTGCTGCGCAAGGATATGAAACAAACCGTGAGCGATTACTGGCGGCGTTTTGATAAGTCGAAATAACACAGCGCAATGCGAAATTTTTCGGGACAATTCAAGAGGATCGCCGGACCCGCCGCGGTGATGGCGGCCGCGTCCATCGGGGCCGGTTCAGCCTCTTCGCTGATACTCAGCGGCGCCTGGTTCCGTTATGAACTGCTCTGGGCGGCCCTCCTGGTCGTGCCCCTGCTGGTAATAACGGTAGACAGTGCATCCCGCATCGGCCTGCTCAATAAAAACAAGGGGATGTTTTCCCTGATCTGCGAACACCTGCATCCCGGTGTGGGCTGGCTGCTGCTGGCAATAAACATCCCCGTCCACCTGCTCATCGGCATGGGTCAGATGTCGGTCATGACCTCTGCGGCGCTGTCCCTGTTCGAAATTTACCCGCCTGATACGGCAGCGGAATTTGCCGACAGTAACTACCAGACTGTTGAACTGGTTGCATCCCTGGTGTTTGCCGCCGGCATTGTCTGGTTGCTGACCTCGGAAGGTTACCAGCGCATGCAACGCTTCATGACTGCATTCTTGTTGTTGATGTTCACCTGTTTTCTGGTTGTTGCAGTGCGCGGTTTTACAGAACTGCCCTCTATTCTCTCCGGACTGGCGCCCGGCGTACCTGCGGACCTGCCGGTCCCGGGGCAGGAAATGGTGCGTAACAGCGGTATCGTCATAATGGGCATTGTCGGAAGCGTCCTGGCGCCGGCCGCGATGCTGGGTATGCCCTACATGAGCGCAGATAACAGGCAGGAAGGCGCCGTGGATCTCCGGCATGAATTCCGTAACTCCGTGATTAACCTGGGCTTCATACATGGCGCCTGTTCCCTGTGCATCATCATCGCCGGCGGTTATGCCCTTTACCCCCTGGCCAATCACGCAGAGATCGATTCGGTCCACGAAGCCGGCAGGATACTGTTACGCGCCTTTCCACAGGGGCTGGAATTCCTCGGCCCGATTATATTTTCGGCCGGAATGATCATTGCAGCGCTGACCACGTTTGTGGTTACGGTGGAGGTCATCACCTATTTCATTCTCGATATGTTCGGTTATGCCTGGCACCATACCCGCAACAACAGGCGTTTCAAGCACACCGTGGCCGTCTGTATCATCCTGCCGGCGGTGCTGGCGCCCCTGTGGACCTTCCCTGCCCTGTTCAAGCTGCTGCTGCTGATGGGGATCAATGCGATCGTGGTGCCGCTGGTCTACCTTGCGGTGCTGATCCTGATCAACAAAAAATCCGTCATGGGAGAACATACCGGCAGCATTCCGCGTAACCTGACACTGCTGGCGGCGCTGATTTTGTCGTTGACAATATCGGTTATCAAGATGCCTGACTTCATCCGGACGTTGCTCGGGTAACGCCCGGAGGTAAAGCCGGAAAAATCGGGATATGCAATATGCGTAAATTACTCACCTGGTTCGTGGCAATAATCGGACCTGCTGCAGTCATCACCGCAGGAGCCATGGGCGCCGGCACGACGTCAACGCTCGTTCTGGCCGGCGCCTGGTTTCGCTATGACCTGCTCTGGCTCGTCGTATTAACCCTGCCCTTATTTGTCGTGTCCGTAGACTCGGCTGCGCGCCTGGGCCTGGTGAACAAGGACCGGGGCATGTTTTCGTTGATCCGCGACCATATTCATCCTGGCATAGCCTGGCTGATCATCATGATTCACGTGCCGGTTCACGTTCTGGTCGGCATGGGACACATGTCTATCATGACGTCCGCATCATTGGCATTGTTCGGCTATTATCCCGTTGATGCCGGCGGGGCTGAGGCCGCTGCCGGTTCATACCGTATCGCTGAGATCATCCTGTCCCTCGGTTTCGCGGCTGCCATTGTCTGGCTGCTTGCGGCGGAAGGTTACGAGCGTATGCAGCGAGTGATGACTGCCTGCATGGTGTTGATGTTTATCTGTTTCCTGATCGTAGCCTTGCGAGGCTTCCAGGAGATCGGCGCCATTCTGGCAGGGTTTGTACCCGATGTTCCTGAAAACCTGCCGGTCCCGGGACAGGGAATCACTCGTGACAGCAGCATCTCCATGATGGCCATCATTGGCAGCATGCTGGCTCCCGGCGCCTTGTTCGGAATTTCGTATCTCGCTGCCGACAGCCAGGCCGGCGTTCACGACCTGCGGAAGGAATTCAGGAAATCCGTCATTAACCTGGGAGTGATGTTCGGCGGGTATTCACTCTTTATCATCATAGCCGGGGGATTTGCTCTTTATCCATTGGCAAACCATGCGGAAATCGATTCCGTGAACGAGGCCGGGAAAATACTCGTCAGGGCTTTTCCGGGAGCAATCAGCTTTTTAGGCCCAGTAATTTTTTCCCTTGGGATGCTGGTGGCGGCAATTACGACTTATATCGTGATTGTGGAAGTAACCAGCTATGCCTGCCTGGATATCCTGCGGCTTAACTGGCACTATACCGACGACAACAGGACATTCAAACACGCCCTGGTCTTTTTTATTATTGCGCCGGCCATATCAGCGCCGTTCTGGGAATTTCCCGCTTTGGCCAAGAATTTATTACTTATGGGCGTAAACACCATCGTTATTCCGCTGGCATTTATTGTTTTGCTGTTCCTGCTGAATAATAAGGCCGTAATGGGTGAATACAGGGCAGGCGTAACAAGAAACACGGTCCTGGCGCTATGCCTGTTGCTGTCCCTCGGCCTGTCTGTTTCGAACCTGCCGGAGGTTATTCAGATGTTTGCCAGTTAATTCCCTTTCCTGAGAGTCTCGGAAGGTTTCTCCCCGTATTTTTTCCGGTATGCCTCAGCGAATTTACTGAGATGCACAAAACCGCATGCATAAGCAATATCGGTCACTGACAGGTTTCTTTGCTTCGCCACAGCAAGTTCCTGGCGGGCAAGGGACAGCCGTTCGTTTCTTAAAAATTCCGAGACACTGTAATTGCGATACCTCTGGAACCCCTTGTGCAGAGTTCTCATTGCAACCCCCACTTCCCGGGCTATATCATTGACAGTCATTGCCTTGCTGGCATTGCTCTTTATATATTCCTCCGCCAGGCGCACGTAGACAGGCGCTACGCTTTTTGCAGTCCGTGAGCAATACAGTTCCTGGTAGTTATTGTCAAACGTGGAAACGAGCAAGCCCATGAACATGTTATGCAGGTGCTCGGCCAGATATGAACTGCCGTTGAACATCGATACCACCTCTGCATCGGCCCGGTTTGAAAACCATTCGATATAGTCCAGTAAAAAACGGAAGTCATGGCTGATAAATACTGGGTGTTTCGCAAAACTGATGCCCCGGGTGATAGGCAAATCAAACTCGTTGGCAAGAAAATTGCGCAATGCCTCGTAGGAGGTGCAGATATTGATGTTACGAAAACTGCGGGAATCATGAAATGACGTATTTGCTACTTCCGGCGTGGTGAAAGCCATTGCCGAACCCGGTTGCAGGGCAAATTGAGTGTCTTTTGACGACACGTCAACATGACCGGTAACCGGTATGACGATAAAAAAGCCGCGCTCATCGCATGGCACTACAGTGACTTCAACCTCACATTCCCCGTATGAGAAGTCACACACTTGAAAATCGCCTATTTTCCAGCGCCGGCAATCGAAATCCACCCCGGAATCTACATCAACCACATCCAGGCGATGCAAGGCGACATGAACGTTGATATATTCGTTTGCCGCTTCGGCCTCTGTTGTGCTGAACGTATCAACACTGATTGGCAGCGAATTAGTACTGTTGTAGTCAGCCATTCGTTTTTCCACCATCTGCCGTCAACGATATGTAATTATAAACCATAATGATATCAACCCTTCAGGAATTCGGAGATACACCGATACGCTCAAAGGATAAGTCTTGCAGCATTGGGCTAGCACACCGGCGTGCGAGGAAACATAATTTCCATTTCGAATCGATTCACAAGGGTGAAATAATGGGTAAAAATAAAGAATTGATGAAAAGGATGGTGCATTGCTTTAATAATCTCGATGCCGATGGACTTTCCCCTATTATTACGGATGAGGTAAAACATACGGCAGGCGGCAGCGCATTCGGCGCCGACATCGAAGGACGGAGGGATTTCATGACATACATGCGAGAGCGCGTGCTTGGAAAATTTACCAGTGTTCATTTCGATACGTACAACGTTTTTGAGGATAAGGAGAACAATGCCGTGATTGCCGAATGGCGCGGCGATTTTAAATTGAAGAACGGTAAATCCTTTTCCAGCAAAGGGGTATTCATCATCGATATCAAGGACGGAAAAATTGATTGGGTCAGGGATTACTTCGACACCGAAAAAACCAAACGGGCAACCAGTTAATATGGGACATGATGATAGCAGAAGGCTGCGCTTCGGTGTTGATACCGGTGGAACATTCACCGATCTCATTATCGAAGGACTGGACGACAAGTTACACCTGTTCAAACGTCCTACAACTCCGGATAACCCGACCAGGGGACTGCTTGACGTCATCGGTTTTGCCGCGCAGGAACTTGCGTTAAGCACAGAGCGTCTCCTGGAACTGGGAGATGTCCTGGTATACGGCACGACCAGGGCAACCAATGCCATTGTGGAACACAAGACTGCGCGTACTGCTTTTATTACTACGCAGGGCCACAAGGATATGCTGCTGGTCAGGGAAGGTGGCGGCAGGCACGAGCCCATGGATTACTCCCAGGAATATCCCGACCCTTACATCCCCAGGTCCCTGTCCTATGAAGTGGCGGAACGTATCTATGCCGACGGCCGCGTTGTGAAGGATATCGACCGTACGGCAGCTATTGAAACAATAAGGAAAATCAAACAGGACGACGTTGAGGCAGTTGCCGTTTGTCTGCTCTGGTCGGTCGTAAATCCGATCCATGAACTGGAACTGGGCAAATTGCTGGACGAATACCTGCCGGGTATTCCTTATACGCTTTCCCATCAATTGAACCCGACTATCCGCGAATACCGGCGCGCCTCTTCGACGGCCATCGATGCGTCGCTGAAACCGTTAATGGGCTCCTATTTACGCCATCTCGAAGCTTCACTGCGAGCAGAGGGATTCTCCGGCCGCCTCCTGATATTGACGGCATCAGGCGGGATGCTTGATGCAGATGACGTATGGAACAGGCCCATTCATACCATAGGCAGCGGTCCGGCGGCAGCCCCGGTAGCCGGGCGCCATTACGCGAAACATGACTGCAATTCCGGCCTGGCGATAGTAACCGATGCCGGCGGCACCACTTATGATGTCGGACTGGTGCAGAACGGCCAGATACCGTGGACCCGTGAAGCCATGGTAGGCGACCAGAAGCAGGGTTTCATGACCGGTTTCGCTTCCGTTGACGTGCGCAGTATCGGCGCTGGTGGAGGCTCTATTGCCTGGGTCGACGATGGTGGCCTGTTACATGTAGGTCCGCAAAGCGCCGGCGCCGACCCGGGGCCGGCGTGCTGGAACAAGGGAGGAAAGCAGCCCACTCTTACTGACGCATGTATCGTACTTGGCTATCTTGACCCGGAGTTTTATCTTGGCGGAAATATACAGATAGATGTCTCCCTCGCAGAACAGGCGATCATGTCCGGGGTGGGCAGACGCCTGGGCCTGGAACTTGAGGATGCGGCAGCGGCAATCTTCCAACTGGCCTGCCAGAACATGGTGGTAGCCATCGAAGAGATCACCCTGGAACGCGGGATTGATCCGGTGGATGCATTGCTGGTAGGCGGCGGTGGCGGCGGCGGCCTGTATTCGACTACCATTGCCGCACAGCTGGGTGTCAGGCAGATATTAATCCCCTCCGTGTCAGCGACATTAAGTGCAGCCGGCGCATTGTTGTCCGAGCTCAAACGTGATTTTTCCACAACACATTTCATGCTTAGTACAGTGTTCGACCGCGCTGCCGCCAACCGGATTCTGCAGGACCTGCGCCGGCGCTGTGAGGCATTTGCGGCAGATTCCGGTGCGGATAACGTAACCATCAACCTAAGCGTAGAGGCGCGCTATCCGGACCAGGTCTGGGAAATCGAGGTTCCCCTGCGACATGACAGGTTTGAAAATGATGCAGACATCAAAGACCTGGTTGAGGACTTTCACAAGGTACACCTCGACCTGTTCGCAATCGAGGACACGGCTTCCGCGATTGAGGTGATTGCCTGGCGCGCCGAAGTTTCATGCCAACTGCACAAGGACGTGGTGACCGGCGCCAAATACAGCGCGGGAGTGCGTGAAGCAGGAACAGAACGGCGGGCTTTTTTCCAGGGTACAGGCTGGACCACCGCCGAAGTACACCGTGCGGAAACATTACGGCCGGGAATGAAAATCCACGGTCCGGCGTTTATCGAATCACCGGTTACGACCATTATCGTTCCACCAGATGGCAATGCGCAAAAAACGACCGGGGATTCGTTCATGGTAGAACCTGCACAATCATTGCTGAGGAACATCGTCGAGGATACCGTCAAAACCGGCTCGAAAATGAGCGGTCATGAACTTGCACTGTTGAACAGCCGCCTGGAATCCGTTGTGCTGGCCATGCGCAACACATTGTTGCGAACGTCACGCTCGGCCATCATGAATATGGCCCGGGACTTCGCCTGCGGTATCATCACTGCCGATCACGATATCCTGACAGTATGTGAAGGTCTGCCGTGCATGACGCTCTGCGGGCCCGAACTGCAATCCCGATACATGAAAGAGTGCCATCCGGTGCTCTACCGGGGCGATGCATTCGTGCACAATTCGCCTTACCACGGTAATACCCACCCGGCAGACTGGACAATTTTAATGCCGGTAGTCGATAAACAGGGCAGGCATCGCGCAACCGTGTATGCCAAGGCCCACATGGCAGATTGCGGCAACTCCATACCCACTACGTTCTTTGCTGCTGCCAAAGACGTTTATGAAGAAGGCGCCCTGATTTTCCCCTGTGTGAAAATCCAGCGTGACTATCAACTGGATGATGATTTTGTCCGAATGTGCCGCCTGCGGCTCAGGGTGCCTGATATGTGGTACGGTGATTTTCTTGCCATGCTGGGCGCCTGCCGCATCGGCGAGAAACGCCTGCTGGAATTCCTGGACAGTGTGGCGGAAGGGACATTTGAAGCCTTTGCCAAAGACTGGATGGACTATTCCGAACGGCGTATGACTCTGGCATTAGGCGAATTGCCCGAGGGTAAAACCCGGGTGACCATTCATCATGATCCGGTGCCCGGTGCAGAAGACGGCGTGCCCATCAATGTCGACCTGGCCGTGTATCCTTCCGAAGCCAGGGTGGAAGTTGACCTGAGGGACAATATTGACTGTCAGCCGTTCGGCATGAACCTGTCCGAATCGACAATATCTTCAGCAGCAATGGCCGGGGTATATTCCAGCATGCGCCGGCAAGTGCCTTTGAACTCCGGAAGCTTCCGATGCATCGACGTACAATTACGTGAAAATTGCGCAATCGGCATTCCCCGCCACCCTTACAGTTGTTCCGTTGCGACAACCAACCTGTCGGAACTGGCGGGAAAAGCCGTCGCAGTGGGTTTTGCCCAGCTTGGCGAGGGTTTTGGCCTGGCCGAGATAGGCCGGCACATGCCGCCGGCGATGGCCGTGATCTCCGGCATCGACCCCAGGGAAGGCAGGGGCCACTTCCAGAACTTCCTGTGCCTGCTGGTATGTAACGGTCCGGGCGCTCCCCAGGCGGACGGCTGGCTGACCATAATAGGCATTGGCGTTGCCGGACTGCAGCACCACGACTCCATAGAGGTGGACGAAATGAAATACCCGATCCTGGTGCACTCGCAATATTTGCTCCAGGATACGGAAGGCGCCGGCCGGCACACGGGTTCGCCGAGCGCTTACGTGGAGTATGAACCGGTGGATACCACCATTGAGGCGTTGTTTACCAGCGACGGCACCATCAATGCCCCGCTCGGTGTCCGGGGCGGCCATGCCGGCGCAAAATCACAGCAGTTCATACGCAGGCGCGACGGACAACTTGAAGAACTCGACCTGTGTGCCCGTGTCATGCTCGAACCCGGAGAGTCAATCATATCCGTTTGTACCGGTGCAGGCGGGTACGGCAAACCGGTGGAAAGAGACCCGGAACGTGTTGCCAGGGATGTCAGGGAAGGATTTGTAAGTATGGACAGGGCGCGCGCCGTGTACGGTGTGGAGGTTGATTCGAACGGAAAAATCAACCTTAGAAAGACAAAAGAACTCAGAAATATGCTGAGTGTCAGATACCAGGCAAATGAGTTGGAAATAGCGTAGACAAGCGCGAATTCGGGAGTAATACCGATGGCCATAAAAATCAGTGTCATGCTTACCGGATCCCATCCCATGCATGATTACATCTGGATGGCCGGACAGATTGAGAGTTATGGATTTGATGAATTGCATATTGCCGATGATTTGATCATGCGTCCGGCATGGCCGATTCTCACACTTATCGGACACCATACGGAACGAATAACACTGGGACCTGCCATCGTAACACCAAAAATTGCCCATCCTGTCTATCACGCAACCAACCTGGCCGCGCTGGATGAACTCACTGGGGGACGCGCAGTATGCGGAGTCGGGCGCGGTGGTTTGAACACACTTATCGGTATTGAAAAACCGTATAGAACCACGCAAATGCTGCGCGAAGCCGTTACGGTAATGCGCAAGGTAATTGCCCGTGACGCTATGCCTTTCACGGGTGAGTTTTTCTCGACAACCGGTGAATTGCTACTGCATCAACAACCTGTCCGCAGTGAAATACCCATGTTTATAGGCACCTGGGGGCCGAAAATTTCGCAGCTCGGCGGTGAGATCGCCATCGGCATCAAGGCAGATTGTGTCGCTGATCCGGAATATTTGAAAATACTGCGAGATAACGTTCATATCGGGGCTGAACGGGCCGGCCGTGACCCGTCTGAATCTGAGATCATCATTGGCCCGTTATGTTCAATTTCCATGGACCGGACTGCAGCCGTCAGTATGATGAAGCAACTTCTTGCCATCTTTCTGCCTTTCACCTCACCCATGAAAGAAGCCCACGGCATAGATGATGATTGTATCAGGATGGCCAATGCCGCCTATCTTGAGGGGGACCATTCAAAAGCGGAATCATTTGTGCCGGATGAAGCCGTACGCGCATTCTCGTTAACGGGAACACCGGATGATGTCATACCGCAGATTGAGGCGCTGGTGGATGCAGGCGCAACACATATCGCTTTCGGACCGCCACTGGGGCCGGATTTCAAGGAATCCATCCGGCTACTGGGCGAAAAAGTGCTCCCCTGTTTTCGTTCCGGAACGTGACTGTACACAATACAGGAGGATACTGATGGTAAATGATAACGAAAAACTGCTGGCTGAATATCCTGCGGCATGGTCGGCGCACGACATTGAAAAAATAAAATCCTTTTTTAACGAGGATTGCATTTATGAAGATCCTACACTGGGCGTACAAAAACAGGGCAAGGACGGGTTACTGGAATTTATAAGTGATATATTTGAAATGCAGCCTGATTTCCATCTTGAGTATCAACACTGTTTTGCAACGGATACGCACGGCGCTGCCCTGTGGACAATCAGTAATACCTGGAATGGTCATTTTCATGGAGTGGATTGCACCGGAAAAAGAGTGAGCTTCAGCGGTGTAACATTGTTTGAGTTCAAGAATGGCAAAATCAGCCGGAACACCGATTATTGGGACCTGACTCCTCTACTCGCGCAGTTGGGCGTATTAACGGACGAACTGCGGAACTGCAAGTGATCCACACACGAATGTCGAGCCCGATTAAGCTGCCGCCTTTATCCAACGTTAAAAAAATATGGTCCTGCACGTAAAGACCCGCATTAATAATGAAGCGGCACAGTTTTTGTGTGAGCCGCATGAAACCGCATTGCAGGCATTGCGCAACCGGTTGCGCCTGACAGGAACAAAAGAAGGCTGTAATACGGGAGATTGCGGTTCGTGTTCCGTCATCCTGAATGACCGATTGGTGTGCGCGTGCCTGGTGCTTGCGGTAGAACTTGACGGGCAATCCGTGCATACCGTGGAGGGGATTGCCCGGGGAAACAACCTGCATCCCGTACAAAAGAAAATACTGGAACACGGGGCGTTGCAATGCGGCATCTGCACCCCTGGTATTGTGGTTGCCGCTAAAGCATTACTGGACTGCAACCCGGAACCTGATGAAGAGCAGGTAAGGTTCTGGCTGGCGGGTAACCTCTGCCGCTGTACGGGCTACGACAAGATCGTCCGTGCAGTGCTGGGCGCTGCCCTGGAATTACGAAATGAAAACAATAACAAGGCTTCTGCGCACATCTCATGAAGTATAAATATATCGGCACACGTCCTGTTCGCCCGGACGGACTCGACAAGGTAACCGGCCGTGCGGATTACGGCGCGGACTTATTTCTGCCGGGGATGATCCACGGCAAAGTGTTGCGTAGCCCATATGCCCATGCCCGCATCAAATCCATCGATATGAGTAGAGCCCTGGCACTCGATGGCGTGCTTGCCGTTGCCTGCCGGGATGATTTCCCGACCCTGGCCGGGATAAAGGTTGAGGGCATTGTTCTGCCGATAGACGTTATTACCCAGTCGAAAAATGTCGTGGCGCGGGACAAGGCGCTTTATCACGGTCACGCGGTTGCGGCCGTTGCCGCCACTACTGACGAAATCGCTGAACATGCATTGAAACTGATCGATGTCGACTACGAGGCATTACCCCATGTTTTAACGATTGATGCGGCGTTAGCGCCTGGCGCGCCGGTTATTGATGAGCAAATAGCCATGGAAAATTCAACGGAGAAGCAGACCGAACCGCCCAACCTTGCCATGCGCAGCGTCCTGGAACGTGGCGATATCGAAGGCGGTTTCGCCGAGGCTGACCTGGTTGTTGAAAGGACGTTCACGACGCCGGCCGTACACCAGGGATATATTGAGCCGCATGGATGTGTAGTCAGTGTCAATGAAGAGGGCAAGGTCGATATATGGTGCTCCACACAAGGAGGTTTTGCCGTGCGCGCCTATACCGCTTACATTCTCGGGATGGACACGGCCGACATCAAGGTCACATCCAGCGAGATCGGCGGTGGTTTCGGAGGAAAGCTGATGCCTTACCTGGAACCGCTTGCCGCGATCCTGTCACGTAAATCGGGCAGGCCGGTCAAGATGACCATGACAAGGGAAGAGGTCTTCACGGCAACCGGTCATGCGCCTGCCACCCGCATCAGGTTAAAGGCAGGCGCTGTTAAATCCGGGAAACTGACAGCGCTGGATGCTTACCTGGAATACGAAGCCGGGGCGTTCCGGGGAGGCTCCATGTACGAGGCGCAAATGAATATCTTTTCCTGCTATAACGCACCTGCCATGCATGTGGAAGGTATTGACGTGCTGGTAAACAAGCTCAACGTGACGCCTTATCGCGCCCCCGGTTTACCGCAGGCATTATTGGCTTGCGAAAGTGTGATTGATGAACTGGCGCGCGGACTGCAACTGGACCCCATCGATTTTCGATTGTCAAATGTGAACAGGGAGGGTGACAGGAACCTGTTCGGAATAAAGCTGGGGCCGCTTGGATTGGAAGAATCCTTGTTGCGCGCCAAAAACCATCCGCACTACCTGGCAAAACTCCCGCCCGGCCATGGCCGCGGGATTGCCTGTGCGTTTTACCATGGCGGCAGTTGTCATTCCAGTGCGACGATCCACCTGATGGAAAACGGAAGAATCAACCTGCTGGTCGGCACACCGGACATCGGCGGTTCCCGTGCCTCCATGGCCTTAATGGTGGCGGAAACGCTGGATGTGCCGGTGTCATCGATAACACCGCTGGTAGCGGATACCGAGACCGTCGGATTTTCTGATGTCACCGGCGGCAGCCGTGTAACCCTGGCAACGGGCAAGGTGGTGGTACAGGCAGCAGAACAGGTTAAACAGGAGTTATGTAAACGAGCCGCGATGACATGGGATATCGACGTTGACAACGTCTATTGGCAGGCAGGCGCAGCCCATGCGCGTAATTCAAATCAATCCGGACTGGGGATAGCGGAACTCGCCCGGACAGCTTATAAGACCGGTGGCGCAATCAGTACCAGCGCGTCTGAAAATACCAGTGGCGCAGCGCCCAGTTGTGCAGTCGATCTTGTCGATATAAACGTGGATAAGGAGACAGGTAAAGTCAATATAGAGAGATTTACAACGTTCCAGGATGCAGGTATAGCAATCCACCCCGATTATGTCGAAGGCCAGATGCAAGGTGGTGTGGCCCAGGGCATAGGCTGGGCTTTGAATGAAGAGTACATATATGACGAGGCGGGCAAAATGGTCAACCCGGGCTTTCTGGATTATCGCATTCCTGTCGCCAACGATCTGCCGATGATAGATACCGTGATAGTTGAAGTGCCAAATCCGGAACACCCTTATGGTGTACGAGGCGTAGGCGAAACGCCTATATGCGCCCCGATGGCTGCGGTGGCGATCGCTGTCAATCGCGCTTTGGGGACTGCGATATGTGACATGCCTCTTAAACCGTCAAGAGTAATGCAGGCAATTCAGGGAATCCAGTGAAGATAGGATTTGGCCTCATAACCTGCCAGGCCCATCCTGATGACTCAAGAAGTGGGGCTGATCGGTACCGCGATGCCATTGACCAGGCTGTAGCAGCAGAGCGGCTGGGTTTCGATTCTGTATGGGTCTCCGAACATCATTTTGTCGATGACGGTTATATGCCATCGGTGCTGCCGATGTGCGCAGCGATTGCAGCAAGAACCAGCCAGATAACAATAGGGACAGCCGTGGTGCTTGTGCCTTTTTATGAGCCGCTACGCCTTGCAGAAGATGCGGCAACTGTCGATCTGATCTCAGGCGGGCGGTTCATTCTTGGATTGGGCCAAGGCTGGCGTCCCGAAGAATTTGATGCGTTCAATGTTCCTCCGCAAAGTCGGGCCCGGATACTCCAGGATACGGTTACCGTCTTGCGTCAGGCATGGTCAGAGGGAACGGTAAGCGGTGGAGAACTGTTGAGTTATCCGAACGTGGCGGTAAGACCCAAGCCTGTTGCTGCCGGCAGCATACCGATCTGGATTGGCGCAACGGTCGAACGCTCGATTCGACGCACAGGCAGAATAGCAAACGGATTTATTGCCGGCGGCGGTCTGGAGGAACCCTACACGCCGGAGGAATTCCGTAACCAACTGTCATGGATAAATGAGGAACGCGAAGCCCTGAGCGATCCGGGAATATTCACATCTTGTATGTTTCTCCCGACCTATGCTTCCACCGGGTCCGATCCCTGGAAACAGGTTCGTGATTATGTGCACTACACTTACTGGAAATACGAAGACATGGCATATGCCCGTAGCCGCACCGAACCTTCAAACAAACCGCCGTCCCTCTCCCGGGGACGAGAAACTTTCCTTCGTGAAAACGGGATCACAGGCAGTCCTGAGGCCGTAGCGGAGAAAATCCGGCGCTTCGCAAAGGTGGCCGGCAGCGAATTTCATTATATTGCACGCTTGTACTGGCCGGGAATGCCCAGGGAACGCCAGCGGGAAGC
>JAPPLI010000203.1 GCA_028819495.1 Gammaproteobacteria bacterium
CTTGACGTCGCTGTGTGGCTCTGAACATGTCAATATTAACTGGAAAGGGTACTAGTATCAGGCCGGACTGGTCCGGCCCCATACTGTTAAAATCGGTTGTCTGCGCGCTCAAGACGGATCGGGATCGCGCAACATCGTCAACAGGATTGCAGCAACGAGTGAACCCAGGGCCATAATGAATGCAACCTCCGCCAGCCCCTGACCGCTTTCAAAAAGGATACCTGCTATTATTGGTCCAAGAGCCGCACCGGCGCGACCAACACCTATAACAAAACCAGTTCCCCCTGCGCGCAAATGCGTTGGAAATAATCGGGCAAACAAGGCATACAGACCAACAATCGCCGAATTGGTAAATATCCCTACCAGGCAAGCGACAATAGCCAACGTCGTCAGGCCGGACTGCCCCTGCCCGAAGATGTTGACCACTATCACTGAACCTGCCATTGCAAATATGATTAATCTACGCAACCGAAAATAATGTGTTAACCATCCGAACAGGTACGAACCAGCGGCGCCACCTGCGCTTGCCCAGACCAGTACACCACCGGCTGCTGAGGCTGCATAGCCCATATCAACAACAATCTTGGGTACCCATTTAAGAATGAAGTAAAAGGTCATGATATGCGTCAGGTAACATAGGGTGAGCAGCAGGGTAATGCGTGCCAGACCGGGTGAAAACAGGTCACGCCAACTGGATTTCGGACCTTCTTCTACAAGTTCCGGCAACGCATCAGTGATACCGTGTCCCATACGTTTTAATGTGGCGTTTATTTTTTCCAATGCCCCCGGTCCCCTTTTATGTACCAGGTGAGCAATTGATTCGGGCAAAAAGAACCATACTACCGGTAACATGGCCGCTGTCGCCACCGCCCCGAACAGGAACACAGACCGCCAGTCAAAATATGCCAGCAGCATCGAGGCGAAGGTGCCCCCGATTATGACTCCCAATGGATACCCGGCTACCATGACTGCAATGCAAAAATCACGTCGCCTGGCGTTGGAATATTCCGCTACCATGGCATTGGTCGAGGCAAGCATACCGCCTATTCCGAGGCCCGTGACAAGACGAATCAGTGACAATGTCACGACATCTCCCGCCCGTGCAGCCAAGAACATTCCCGCCGCCATCAATCCCAGACAAAGCAGAATCGTCGGTCGGCGGCCAAAGCGATCCGCAAACCCGCCCAAAAAAACAGACCCTATGGACATGCCTATAAGCTCCATGGATAGTACGACACCCAGCGCTGCCCGGTTGATTCCCCATTCCGCGGCAATACCCGGCGCAGCAAAACTGATCGCCAGGATATCAAAACCATCCAGGGCGTTAAGCAATACGCAAATGAAGACGGCCGCGACCTGCAAGCGCCCCATGGGCATTTCATCCAGAATCTGCTGGGGGTTATTTCTCATATGGCTCACCGGTGAACATTTCTTTAAGCGCGTGCTTCAGAATTTTTCCTGCGCTGTTCCTGGGTATTTTTTCGAGTTTTCGTACTTTACGCGGTAACTTGTAGCGGGCGAGTTTTCCGTCAAGAAAATCAGAAAACTCTTCAATCGTCACACTTGTCGAAGCCGTGACGTAAAAGATACAACCGACCTCCCCCCACTTTTTGTCAGGGACGCCTGCTACCGCTATTTCCCTCACACCGGGAAATTTGACCAGAAGCGCTTCAATTTCGGCGGGATAGATATTTTCACCTCCGGATATATACATATCCTTTTTTCGATCGATCACCCGATAGAAGCCATCTTCGTCTCTCGTCAGGATATCACCGGTACGGAACCAGCCGTCGTCCGTAAAAAAATCCCGGTGATCACTTTCCCGCCGCCAGTAGCCACCGGTGACATTGTCGCCCCGCAACTGCAATTCGCCTTCAAAACCGTTTGCAACAATATTTCCACTGTTGTCCACAAGCCGATGACCTATACGGGGTGTCGGCACACCAACGGAACCTGCTTTCGCGTTAATGATGGCGCTATCCAAGGGCATACCAAAGACAGTGCCTGCTTCCGAACTGCCATAGCCGTCAACGAGTGCGATACCATCGTTCAACCACTCGCGAATTTGCGCCTCCGGATGTGGCGCGCCACCTGTAAAGATTGCTTTAAGGTGACGTAGTTTGTCAGGATCAAAACTTTCCTCGCCGCGTAAGGCAAGGGCCATCTGCGGAACACAAAAAAAGTGGCTGATTTCAAGGTCCGGGGCTGACAATCGGCTCAGCGTACGTTCAGGGACAAAGCCGTCTGAAATGACAACATGCCCACCTCGCAGGAATGGTGGTCGAACTGATGTGATCAATCCGACTATGTGAAACATGGGCGATTCACAAAGGAACCCGCTCCGGCTTTCCACGTCCCCCAATATCGAAAAGTTAATTGCGGTTTCCGTGATGTTACGCTCGCTGAGCATGACACCCTTGGGTTTTCCGGTGGTGCCGGAAGTATAAAGAATCAAAGACGGCAGATCCGGCGATACTCCAGGCGGATAAGTCGGCTCGCTGCTGTTGCAGCGCTCAAATAATTCTTCGACAGGCCGGCAATCAATACCAATTCCTTCCACCATACTGTCACCCACCAGCACGGTCGGCATACAGTCATCAACAAGCTGAACAATTTCCGCAGGAGAGAGTCGCCAGTTCAAGGGAACAAATATTGCGCCCATGCGCGCGCATGCCAGATGCAGAGCGATCAGTTCCGCCCTGTTTTTCGAAAGACAGGCTACCCTGTCTGCCGCTCCGACGCCGCTCGCTTCAAGCACCGTTACGCAGCGGGCTATGCTTTGATTAAACTGTGAATAGGTCCATTGACGCTTGTGCGCCAGGTCGGAAATCGCCAGCTTGTCCGGCCGAAAACGGGCATGTAGCGCTACATAATCCATTGCCCAGGTTCGTCCTCAGTCAGCCTGTTTGGACTTGTCGTACGCTCCCAGACCCGGCTTGTAAGTCTTTTCATCTATAAACTGCTTAATTCCAGCCTTGCGACCCTGATTGTCAAAAAAGTTTGCAGATTCCTGGGCTCGAACCAGGAAATCCTCGGCATTGTCATAGGTCATTTCCATCACCCGGCGAATTGCATCCTTGGTAGCCTTCAGCGCTACAGGGTTTTTTTCCAGCAAGGTGTCAGCGACATCAGTAACGCGTTTTTTCAGTGATTCCCTGGGGACCGCTTCGTTCACCAATCCCCAGTCCGCAGCGGTTTTACCATCAATAGTCTCTCCCATCAGGGCGTGATACATCGCATTCCGCACATTCAGCAAATTGGTGGCAACCTTGGTCGCTCCACCGCCGGGCAGAATGCCCCAGTTAATTTCGCTGAGGCCGAACTGCGCATCTTCAGCGGCAAATGCCAGATCGCAGGCATGGAGCGGGCCATAGCCGCCGCCGAAACACCAGCCGTTAACCATTGCTATCGTAGGTTTCTGGTACCAGCGCAGCTTGCGCCACCAGCCATAGGCTTCGCTCTGGGATTCCCGGATAGCGCCAAGGCCTTGTGCCTCGGTTTCGCGGAAGTATTCTTTCAAATCCATACCCGCAGACCAGGCCGTTCCTTCACCGGTCAGGACCAGCACGCCGACATCCTCCCGGAACTCAAGATCCTTGAGAACACGCATCATCCGGCGGTTCAGTTTGGGGCTCATACAATTACGCTTTTCGGGACGATTGAACCTGACCCAGGCGATCCGGTTCTCAATCTCGTATGCAACCGTATCTTCTTCTTTTCTTTCATCGCTCATCTGGATAAATCCTCCTGTCATGGGTCTCGTTCATTTCACTTCGTACACTCTGATAATAACCGCACGCGGTTTTTTTATGGACGTAATCGTTCCAATGAACAGACTTTTGTTCAGCCAGTCATATTTTCCCTTGGGGGCGTGAAATTTTGGAATGGTCCGTCTATAACGTCCGTCGTCATCAGTGTAACTGATACCCTGGTTGTCCACTATGATGACTTCTCCATCAGTTGTCCGGATCGAATACAGGGCAATAATTTTCTTTATTCCGTCAGCACGCACGACCTGCCAATCGGCGCCACCGGGTAGCACCTCCCCGGAAATTCCGTTCCCTGTAAAAAAACCGCCGGTGATGGGAACGATATAGCGTTGGCCGTCGTCTGTCTGCCCCACGTCAATTGAATCAGTCAAGGTGACATAGAGCTGAAGTACCGGCTCCGCGCGGGTACCGGGCGGTTCGGACGGGTATTGCTCAAAGATGGATTCTTTATCTTTGTCGGCTGAACACGGAAGTGAAATAAAAGTCAATAGAGAGGAAATGATCAGAATGATTTTCATCTTGAAAATCCGGGAACAGCGTACATTGCCGGGATGCCCGGCAATGTACTACAGGGAGAATCTGAAAACGCGGAATTAGAAGAAGCGAGCATTCACGCCAAGGTAGAATGAACGACCAATGCCGTCGTAATATCCCTGGTTGGTATTTGAAAATACGCCGCCGACAGGTTCACCACCAATTTGAGGCGGCTGTTTGTTACTGATGTTGTGGATACCACCATAGATTTTAAACATATCATTAACATTTATGCGTGTAATCAAATCAAAGTAGTCATATGATTTCGCGCCTTCGATGGGTGTATCGATGCCTCCAACGGCTGAAATGTCGTCCATATCCGAGATGTGGCGCCAGACCCCGGTGAGCATCACAGGACCCGCTTCCACAGTCAGGGAGTTGGTCAGCCTTAATTCCGGGTACGCTACGGTTGTGTCGACAAGTCCGGCAAAGTCAACAAAGTCTTCGTCTGTGAAAGCTTGAATTTTATGCTTATCGAGGATGTTGATGTATGACGAGAAGTAAATACCTCCGCCTCCGTTGCCCCAGGCCAGCGCCTCTACCGGAAGATTGAGGTTTGCCGAAATGTCGATGCCGGACGTTTTAATACCACCCAGGTTCAGGATCGGTTGATTAACCGGATCAAGATCAAAGGCGGTTGTTGCAGGCGCCAGAATCGGACGGTTGATATGCCGGCATGGGAAATAGTTATTGTCATACGCCGGGTTGGATGCGCCGTCCAGGTTGAAACATTTGGTCATGATCTGCTGTGCCGACAAGGTCTCGATGGCATTGTCAATCTTGATATAGTAGTAATCGACGGTAACCTGTGCGCCGGCATTGCCAAGATCAAAATCAAAGACTGCGCCGACGGTAAAGGTATCGGCTTCTTCAGGAGTCAGGTCGGGGTTACCGTTTGTGATGGTTGGCGCCGATGAACCGCCTTGCGTATAGCTCCGATCCGCGCCTTGAACCGCACATAGCGCCAATTCAGCAGCTCGGTCCACACTTACACCTCTGTATCGGGAGCTGCAAGGATCAAGGAAAGGTTGAACGCGCAGTAGACTGGCCCTGAAGAATTCCTCAACATTGGGCGCCCGAACAGCGTGCTGGAAGCCACCACGCAACATGAAGTTGCTGTTCACTCGCGCATCCACTTCAGCCTTGTACGTTTCCTGCGAACCCGCAGGGCTGTAATCTGAATAACGCGCGCCCAACGTCAGGTTCATGGAATAGAGCATGTCGGTGTCGGATACGAGTGGCAGCAGAACCTCACCTGAAATGTCGATGACATCTATTTCCCCTTCCGTGACGCCGGCGCTCGCGAGATTTGCCAACTCCCCTGCAGCAATATCAGCATCAGGATCAAACTCATAGGTATTTTCGCGGTATGCTGCGGACAAGGCAAAACGGGCTTCACCGCCCGGCATATCGGCAAGCCTTCCTTCCAACGTACCTTCCACGACGATCTGTTCCAGGGTCGTATCATTCACGGGTGTACGGGAAACGAATTCCATGCACTCGGCTGAAAGCGGGGCGCTTCCTCCGAACGGGTTAAAGCCGCCCGCGCAAAGCGGGCTTACGCCGGTCGCCGGATCCGTTGTATCAATAATTTCCTGAACGGCTGCGTAATTCACAGAACCGGAAATAGTTCTGTCGGTTGTTTCTGTTCTACCGTAAGAGAAGTGAATATCCCAGTTATAGTCGCGCTCTCCGAAGCTTCCGCTCAATCCGCCAAGAACCTGGAATACATCGTTGTCGGTCTCGTAGACCCGGTTTCCGGCTTGTACAAAACGGATCTGATAGTCGTTGATGCCAGCTCCACGGACTAACCCCGCAATGTCCGGAACCTGATTCAGGTAGAAATTGTCTCGAGGAATGCTTACGCCCCAAATTCCTGCTGAAATTGGCTCAGCGCCAACGTTAAAGGCTGTGGAAGACGCGTACAAAACTTGCCCGTAAGCCGTAATGCCATTATCAAACTCAAAGTCGGTCGTACCGAACACGTTTGTTTGTTCCAGCGGCACCTGGATCCAGTTCCTGTACTGACCGTGAGTTCTGAGCGTTCCCCTGCCGTCAATCAGCAATGGAAGCTCAGTAACTCCATTGAAAGTCGTCCTGCCGGCTCCAGTAGGTGAAGAAGTATTGCTCGCGTTGAAGACCGTCCCGTCATTATTGGCCGAGATCAATTGGCCGCGAGGTAACAGACGGGAAGAACCGTAAGCCGTGAACTGACTTGCCTGAGGGTTTACATTGAAGAAATCACGTTCGAAATAGCGAACACCACCACGGTCGGTAAACTCCGCTGAAATCAGCAGGTTGCCCCTGCCGCCAGCGTAGTCTGTTCCGAAAGCTCCACCGACTTTGTAGTTGTCCTGACCGGCGTCATCCAGGGTAGCGTACTGAGCCTGGAACTCAAGGCCATCGAGATCCGTACGGGTCTTGAAATTCACGACACCGGACAGGGCGTCAGAACCATAAGTGGCCGAGGCCCCACCCGTGATAACTTCGATATTTCCAATCGCAAGTGATGGAATCGTGTTGATATCAATGGCGCCGTCAGTTCCGGAAGATATCAGACGGCGACCGTTCATGAGAACAAGGTTGCGCTTTGCCCCCAGGTTTCTCAGGTTCAAGGTGGCGCGGCCCGCAGTTCCACCATTACTGTCATTACTGTAGTCACCACTCCCGGGAGCGAATTGAGGAAGATCCTTCAGGTAGTCATCAATCGTTGCTCGACCCGAAAAAACGATCGTTTCCATTTCCGTAGTTACCAGAGGGCTGGGTGACACGAAGTCTTTACGGGCAATGCGCGAACCGGTGACGACGATTTCCTCCAGGCTTTCCTCTTTCTGGTCCTGGGCTATTACCGGATTACCCGGCAGGGTAATAACGGAACCGAATAATACCATCAGAAAAATACGGGTAATGGCAGTTATTGATGCAGTAAGTTGATGTTTCATTTTGAGCCCCCAAAATCACCATTGGTAGGGTTGGTTCAAGCCAAAGGCGAGACATTTCAGTGAATATCCCCACTGTCAGCAGCAGACAGCCCCGCAAGTGGAACTCAGTGTATTTCAGAAAACCGGACACCTTCCAATACTGAACTTTATACAAAAAAATGCAATAATAATTCCGCTACCGTCATCCGCTAGGTTTTCAGATTTCCAGGAGCGATATGAAATTACCAAGTCCACATGTTTGTCTCATTATTTTCGCACTGACTTGCCTGGGTAAACCGGGACCGGCAAGCGCCGAAACCAGGGTTGATTCCAATGTTATCTACGGTATGTATTCGGGCCTTGCATTGTTGATGGATGTTTATTACCCGGAGAAGCCAAACGGTTATGGCATCATTTTCATCTCGGGAAGCGGCTGGACCCGCGAACTCAGCCTCGACGCAATTCCGCTCACGCAAACCGGCCAGGAGAAGATCTACGCACAACCGCTGGCGCAAGCGGGCTATACGGTATTTAATATCAATCATCGGGCAGCGCCGCGTTTTCGCTATCCTGCGCCACTTGAGGATGTCCAGAGGGCAGTGCGTTATATCCGGTACAATGCGGAAAAATTCGGAATTGCCCCGGTGCGTATCGGAGCGATGGGGGGCTCCTCAGGCGCACACCTGGTCAGCATGCTTGGCGTCATGGATGGTGACGGCGACCAGACTGATCCCAACGAGATTAACCGCGAAAGCGCTAAAGTGCAGGTTGTGGTAACACGCGCTGCGCCTATGGATCTCCGTGACGACCCCGACGCGCCACTGTTCGGTTTTCGATCAAATGCAGCAAAAAAAGGAAGTGTCGAATCCCAATTGCTCGCCGAAGCCTCACCGATTACCTACGTCACGCCCGACGACCCTCCCTTCCTTCTGATACATGGAGATGCCGATCCGGTCGTACCTTATGATCGCTCCGTCAAAATGCATGCCGCACTCAAGCAGGTAGGTATAGACACCGTACTGCTACCGGTGCCCGGCGGCGGACATGGACCGCGGTTCGAATCGAGGCAGGCTGTCAACGGCAAAAACGTCAGGCGGGAACCCGACAATCCGCCCGACTACATCGGCGCAATGCTTCGCTGGTTCGACAAGTATTTGGTTATTCATGAATAAATTCTCAGTGAGAATATCGTTCCAGGTTGTTTTTAAGCAACCCCATCAACTTATCCCGAAACACATCATGCGTTCCTTTTACCCAGGCAGCAGCTAACGGCAATTCCTCGACAGGCTTGCCTGAATTGTTTACCAGAGGCCGAAAAACCACTCCCTGAACCACATTTCGACTCGCCCAGTAAGGTACGATTGCGGCGCCGATTTCCGCGCCAACCATGTTGATTATGGTCTGCTTTTCTTCTGCCTGCTGGACGATGCGAGGCTGTAATGAAGCATCCTGAAAGAGCTGTATGGTGAGGTTGTGACTATGAGGCCGGCTCCTGGGGGATGGTACTATCAATGGAACGTCTGCAAGATCATCGACACGCAGCACGTCATATTCCGCCAGTGGGTGATTGGTTGGTAATGCGACAATTATCCGTTGGTTAAGCAGGAACTCAAATTCAATTTCGGCAAGTGGCCATGTCGGCTGGCTGATGATTGCCACATCCAGCGCGCCTGATAACAGCTTCGGTAACAGCTTCGCACTCTTCTCCTCCAGCAGGCGTAATTCCAGTTCAGGCACTAGTTCACGAAAATCGTGGATGAGCTGTGGTATCAGCCCGGTCGCGGCGCTGTCCATGGCGCCAATTCGAAATACCCGCTCCTTACTGGTGGCAGAACTCCTGACCCGATCGGTAACCGCAGATGAATGTTCAAGTAGAGACTTGGCTTCCAGCGCCAGGGAATGCCCGCTCTGGGTCAGGGCAACGTCGCGTGTCGTGCGGGAAAGCAAGCGCAGCCCCAACTCCTGTTCCAGCAGGTTGATATTTCTGCTGAGAGATGAGGGGAGAATATTCAATCGTCTTGCGGCACGGCCAAAATGAAGTTCCTCCGCCACAACGATATAGCACCGTAAAAGATTAAGGTTCACCAAGGCACCTATAATTCAAAAAATTAATATAATCATCGCAATCAGTGCTGTCAACGCTGAAAAAGGCTACTGTAACTTTTTTTGGTTGACCACAGACAAGAACGAAAATTGGCCGGAATTCCAATGCAGACCACATCGATTGAACAGCGCGTAATACGCAAACTGACGCGGCGAATCGTGCCTTTCATCATGTTGCTTTATTTTGTCGCTTATCTCGACAGGGTTAATGTCGGCTTTGCCGCCCTGACCATGAACGAAGATGTTGGTCTGTCGGCAGCCGCTTTCGGCTTCGGCGCGGGTGTCTTTTTTATCGGATATTTTTTGTTTGAGGTACCTTCCAACCTGATCCTGCATCGAGTCGGCGCACGAATCTGGATTGCCCGCATCATGCTGACCTGGGGGATCATTTCCGGCGCCATGGCTTTTGTACAGGGACCAACAAGTTTTTATATATTGCGCTTTCTACTGGGCGCTGCAGAAGCAGGTTTTTTTCCCGGGATTATTTTGTATCTCAGTTACTGGTTTCCTGCGCAACAGCGCGCGGGTGTGACAGCGCTGTTCATGGCGGCCGTACCGATATCAATTGCACTGGGTTCGCCGATATCCGGCGCGTTACTGACCATGGATGGTGTACTCGGTCTGCATGGATGGCAATGGTTGTTTCTGGTTGAAGCCTCCCCGGCAGTACTGTTGGCCGGGGTAGTTCTTGTCTATCTCACGGACAGACCGGAACAAGCGAAATGGCTGAACGAAGAAGAGCGTAACTGGTTGATCGCCGAGATGCAGGCTGAAGAAGAGAAAGTGTCAAATGAACACAAAATCCAGTCTGTATTACGCGGCCTTTTCGACCCATGGGTGCTGGCGCTGGCGTTGATTTACTTTGGCACCTCCGCAGGGCTTTACACTGTAAATATCTGGTCTCCACAGATTATCGCCCAGTACGGAATCGGTCCCCTGGCAACAGGGATAATCAATGCAATTCCTCCGGTGTTCGCGGTCTTTGCCATGGTGTTCTGGGCAAGACATTCCGACCGCAGCGGCGAGCGAAACTGGCACGTTGTAGGCGCCTGTATGGTCGCCGCCATGGGGTTGATACTTGCAGCGTATTCCACCAGCCTTGTCCTGGTGGTTCTGTCACTGGCGCTGGTAAGCGCGGGCGTCAGCTCCGCCAAGCCGCCCCTTTGGAGTATCCCCACTCAATTTCTCACGGGAGCGGCTGCCGCGACCGGTATTGCAACGATTAACTCGATTGGAAATCTGGGTGGTTTTGCAGGTCCTTTCATCATCGGTTGGATGAAAGAACAAAGCGGAGAATATACCGGCGGATTGATCAGCGTTGCCGCTGCATTGATCTTTTCAGCTCTGCTGGTGCTTCTTCTGGCACACCTGCGTACGCGACAATTAAATACATCAAGTATTCAAATCAGGAACAGCTAATGAATAAAAATAGATGCGTCTATAAAATTGCAGCAATACCGGCAGATGGTATCGGCATTGAGGTGATTGCTGAAACAATAGAAGTACTTAAGGCAATTCAAACGTGCTTCCCGGAAATGGAATTCAGCGTTGAAACTTTCGACTGGGGTTCGGACTATTACAAAAAACACGGTGTAATGATGCCGGAGGACGGGCTGGAGATACTCAAACCATTCGATGCAATCCTTTTCGGCGCGGTAGGCGCTCCGGATGTACCCGACCACATTACGCTATGGGGATTACGACTGGAGATTTGCCAGGGATTTGACCAGTACGCCAACGTAAGACCTAGCCGGGTGCTACCGGGGATATCTTCACCGTTGCGCAACTGCGAACCAGGCGACCTTGACTGGGTGATCATACGGGAAAACAGCGAGGGTGAATACTCTGGTCATGGTGGCCGGGCCCACAGGGGTCACCGGGAGGAGATCGGTACAGAGGTAGCTATTTTTACGCGGGTGGGTGTTGCCCGAATCATGCGCTACGCTTTTCAAATGGCAAGGTCGCGACCAAGAAAACTGTTAACCGTCGTAACCAAATCCAATGCTCAACGACATGGTATGGTCATGTGGGACGAGATAGCGGCAGAAATAGCGGCTGAATTTCCGGATGTCATGTGGGATAAAATGCTCGTTGACGCTATGACTGTGAGAATGACCCTGGACCCCGCAAGCCTGGACACGATAGTTGCCACAAATCTGCAAGCGGACATCCTTTCGGATCTTGCCGGCGCGCTTGCCGGTAGCCTCGGCGTCGCGCCTACTGCAAACATTGACCCGGAACGACGTTATCCTTCCATGTTCGAACCCATCCACGGCTCTGCCTTTGACATAACCGGTAAAGGGGTTGCCAATCCCATTGCCAGCTTCTGGACTGCGGTGCAAATGCTCATTCACCTTGAACAAACAGAAGCTGCTGAAGTATTGATGTCGGCTATTGAACAAACGACAGGCGCCGGTATTCTGACGCCGGATGTAGGTGGGACAGCCACAACAAGCGAAGTAACCCGCAGTGTCGTCGACGCCATCGTTAATAATCGTATGTACAAAAAGGCGGTATAGGGGAGAAGTGAAAAACCGATAGAGAGAATAACAGGGGAAATAATGTATGAATTTTGAACGTCTTAACCCGCTTACCGGGGAATTGGCAAGCAAAACAGTGGCGATGCAGCCATCGGATATTCCGGCAATATGCGAGAAAGCCCAGTCCGGTTTTGAAGCCTGGTCGAAACAGGGTCCAAACAACCGTCATCAATGGGAAGGCGGGTATTGATAGTTTTACGGAACTACGCTGGATAACGGTTGAAAGTGAACCGGGCCACTATCCCATGTAGTTATTGAGGGATATGAAAACTCCCAGGCCTTGACAACATCAGGTTATAGGTTATCGTCATTTTATGCCAAGTCCGCTGCACAGTGATAATCCGGCTGTTTACCTGTTGCTCTCAGGCGTTCTTCTATTTGCGCCTTATGGCCTGCACGCAAGCAGCAGCAAACTCAGCGATAAAGATGTACAGGCTGTCGAGAAAACGGCGATAGATTCGGATGAGGAGGAAAAGCAACGGCAGGCCATCGCGGTGATGCTGGCCGAATACGAGATCGAGGGCAGGAAACTGCTGGACGGACTTGATGGAAATGCCGACAGGACCGGGATTG
This sequence comes from Gammaproteobacteria bacterium, assembly GCA_028819495.1. Classification (GTDB taxonomy): domain Bacteria; phylum Pseudomonadota; class Gammaproteobacteria; order Eutrophobiales; family Eutrophobiaceae; genus JAAXHV01. The sequence goes on from JAPPLI010000203.1 coordinate 12,442, forward strand.
ACCGGCAGGCCGGCGCCCTGCTCTCATCCGGTGAAAAGATCATGGACTGGGCGAGGTTCCGCTTGAAGCAATGTGACGCCTACCTTGAGAAAGCGCTGGAACTCAAGGCTAAGATATCCGACATTACACTGGAAGTACTGGAAAAAGACTATCATCACGATGGCGCATTGCCGAAAGCGCCGCCGGAGTGTTACCACGTAAAGGACACCTTCGTACATCCCGCCACGGTCCTGGTCCTTACCCGTGACGATCCTGAACTCGGAGAGGACACCATTACCGGCATCAGGGCGGAGATACTGGAAGTGCTCGGACATACGGAGGTTGTCCGGCAACTGGTTATTTATTGACGACGGAATTCCCGGTTGTTTGTCCGGTCCAGGTGATGACCCACGAAGGTTCGTCACCGGCTGCAAGAAATTCAGCGTCGGTCCAGAAACCTGCGACCATGGCCAGTCTGTCATTGACATAGATGAGAGGTATGCGTTCACGCAGCCAGGGCGGCGTTCCGGCTTCCTGGAACAGCTTCTTGAGCCTGTGCGTGCAGTGCCTGCCCGGCAGGCGGATCTTCTCTCCCCCTGTGCGGTAGCGGACCTCCACCCGTGCGCCGGCGCATGCCTGCTGCTTCAACCCGCTGCCGCGACCTTCCACCGCCGTCAGTTCTCCATGATCCAGGCGGCAGGGTCCGGTGAAATCCCAGACTTTGACCGCTGTGTTGTCAAAATCTTCCAGGGGGGCGCCCAGGTGGATGTATTGCCCGTATCGCTGCAGTTCCGCGCCCTTCCACCTGACCCGCGCCTTAGAGTCCCGTCTCGCCCCGACTACGTCCGTCAGGATATGTGACAACCGGCGGCTGTCCGGAACCGGCAGGTCCAGGATGCGGCACCAGTAACGCAGCATGTTCTTCTGCCTGGGCGCAGGCAGCCGTTTCACCCGTTCGACGTGCAGCGCTCCCGGGTCTTCCGCGCCGCAGATGAGCAGGTCCTGGCGCGCCAGGTCATCGAGCAGCTCCTGGGTTTCGGCCAGGGTATCGATGGCGCGGCTGAGCGGCTGCGCCACGGACGGCCACCTGTCCTTGATTGCGGGCACCACTTCATGGCGCAGGTAATTCCTGTCAGGACGTTTGTCAGCGTTGGAGGGATCCTCAATCCAGTCCAGGTCATGAAGCCGGGCATACGCCAGCAATTGTTCGCGGGAATAATGCAGCAACGGGCGCGCGTGCAGTCCTTTTCCAAATCGGCGCACAGCCCGCATCGATGCCAGGCCCAGGACTCCCGATCCGCGCAACAGGCGCAGCAGGAACGTCTCCAGTTGATCGTCCCGGTGATGTGCGGTCAGCAGGACCTCCCCATCAGCCAGGATGTCTTCGATAGCCGAGTAGCGTTTATGTCTGGCCCAGCCTTCCGGACTCTCCTTTCCCGGACTGCTTGCGTCAACATCCAGCACTTCCAGTTCAACGTCCAGGGCGCGGCAGACCTTCCGGCAATGGCCTGTCCAGGACCGGCTTTCCGGTTGTATGTTGTGATTTACGTGGACTGCCCTGACGCTGACGCCGTCTTCCCTGCCCAGGCATGCCATCAAGTGCAGCAGGACGTGGGAATCCAGGCCGCCGCTGTAGGCAATGAGGTACCGTTTACTATTCGGGATGGTATCCAGGAAGGCTGACAGATTCTCGGTATTGACTTGCATCAGTTACAAGGTTGTCCCTTCGGGACGGGTATTCTACTGGATTCCCGCCTGCGCGGGAATGACGGTGTCCGTGTGTCCTTCTAGTCCTGAAAATGCCCGCAGGACCGAAGCCGCGTTTGCCGGGTTTCCAGGAGTTCTTCAATGCTCACCTGTTGAAGTTCGTCTAACTGTTCCTTAATCCGGGCGCCGACACCGGACGCCACCTGGTCGTAATTCCTGTGCGCCCCGCCCAGCGGTTCCTCTATGATGGTGTCGATCAGGTCGAGTTTCTGCAGTCTCCGGGCGGTTACGCCCAGGGCTTCCGCCGCGTCTTCCGCCTTGCCAGAGTCCTTCCAGAGTATGGAGGCGCAACCCTCGGGCGATATCACCGAGTAGGTGCTGTATTGCAGCATGTTCAACCTGTCGCCCACGCCGATTGCCAGGGCGCCGCCGGAACCTCCCTCGCCGATGACGACGGAGATGATCGGCGTGCGCAACTCCGACATCACCATCAGGTTCCTGGCAATGGCCTCGCTTTGCCCGCGTTCTTCGGCGCCGATGCCCGGGTAAGCGCCCGGCGTGTCGATAAAGGTCAGCACCGGCAGTTTGAACCTCTCCGCAAGCTGCATGATACGCAGGGCCTTGCGATAACCTTCCGGTCTGGGCATACCGTAGTTCCGGTGAATGCGCTCCTTGATGTCCCTGCCCTTCTGGTGCCCCACCAGCGCGACCGGTTCGCCCTCGAACCGGGCAATGCCGGTCACAATCGCGGGATCGTCGGCAAAATTACGATCGCCGTGCAGCTCGGTAAAATCGGTAAATATCCTGCTCACGTAGTCCAGGGTATAGGGCCTGAGGGGATGCCTGGCTATCTGGGAGATCTGCCAGGCGTTGAGTGTCGCAAAAATTGCCTGGGTCAGGTCCTTGCTGCGTTTCTGCAGGCGGGTGATCTCGTCGTGGATATTCAGTTCGCCATCGTCGCTGACATGGCGCAACTCCTCGATCTTCGCCTCCAGCTCAGCTATGGGCTGCTCAAAATCAAGAAAATTGACTGACTGCTGCTGTTCCATTGTGCGGGCCTGAGCAGGATTAAAGGGTTAAAGACTCACCCTGCCCGGAAAGTCCAGGCATACATTCGTCATGCCAACCATGTGGGTAAGTTCAGTCAATAATTCGTCACTGATATTTACGTCCCACCCGCTGCCGAAACTCAGGAGGGTTGAGACATTGCCGTTATTATATTCCATTAAAACCCGGTTTGTCCCGCTACCATAACGCGACAATACCTCCTTGAGCCCGGAAACAAATTCGTCATCCAGCATTTTCTTGTTTATTTTCAAGCGGATAGACGCATATCGCCGGCGCAGTTCAGCAAGCGGGTAAACCTCGGCGGCAACGATGGATACACCTGTCTCGTAGTAGTCGTCTTCGACCGCTTCGCCCTTGATGACGACAAGCTGGTCCTTCTGTATCAGTTCGCCGTACTTCTGGTAGTTCTCGTTGTAAACGGTGACCTGGACGCGTGCGGTTTTATCGTCCAGCACCAGCTCCGCCATGCGTCCCCTGACTCCGGAGCGGATACGCAGGTTCTCAATATAACCGGCCACCGTCAGGTTCATGCCTGCCTTGACCTTGCTCAGCCCTGATGTAATGAACGGCGCCAGCTCATGTTCAAAACGCGTGATGGGGTGGCCTTCCAGGTAAAACCCGAGGGTCTCCTTCTCCCCTTTGAGACGTACGAGATCCTCCCAGTCAGGCGCTCCGACATAGGGAATTTCAGCTTCGCCATTACTGCCTGCAGGCGACGCCAGCAAGTCCGTACCGAACAGGTCGTCCTGCCCTGTATCCGCATTGCTGACGAACTGTTCAGCAAACCTGAGCGCCTTCTCCAGGCTTGCCGCCAGTACGCTTCTTGTCCGGCCGAAGTCATCCAGGGCGCCGGACCGGACCAGCGCTTCAATCACCCGTTTGTTGACCCGGCGCGGGTCGGTGCGCCTGCAGAATTCAAACAGGTCGGAAAACTGTCCGCGCTCCTGTCTTTCATCGCATAGACTGATGATGGCGGAACGGCCTGCTCCCTTGATGGCGCCCATTCCGAACAGGATGGTTTTTTCATCCATCACCCTGAACTTGAATTCGCTGTGATTGATCGACGGGGGCCTTATGACCAGTTTCATCCTTCTCAATTCCTCGATCAGCCTGACAATCCTGTCCGTATTGTTCATATCCGCAGACAGCACCGCGGCCATGAATGCCGCCGGGTAATGGGTTTTCAGCCAGGCGGTCTGGTAAGCGAGCAGGGCATAGGCAACGGAATGGGACTTGTTGAAACCGTAACCGGCAAATTTCTCCATCAGGTCAAAAATGGAGGTGGCCACGGTTTTACTGATTTTATTGCCCTCTGCGCCTTTCACGAATATATCCCTTTGCTGGGCCATCTCTTCGCGCTTCTTCTTACCCATGGCGCGCCGCAGCAGGTCCGCCGACCCCAGGGTGTAGCCGCCAAGGACCCGGGCTATCTGCATGACCTGCTCCTGGTACAGGATCACACCATAGGTCGGTTTCAGCACAGGTTCCAGTGCAGGGTGAATGTAGCGTACCTGCGCCTTGCCCTTTTTCCGGTCGATAAAATCATCCACCATCCCCGAATCCAGGGGGCCGGGCCGGAATAATGCCACCAGCGCGACCAGGTCGTCGAATTTATCCGGCTCCAGCCGTTTTATGAGTTTTCTCATCCCATCCGATTCCAACTGGAATACGGCAGTGGTGTCCATGCGCCGTATCGTCGCGTACGTGCCGGCATCATCCAACGGGATATTCCTTATATCCAGGGTCGCGCCGGACCTCTCAGGCAACTGTTCATTAATGTCCTTTACCGCCCAGTCAATAATGGTCAGTGTGCGCAGGCCCAGGAAATCGAACTTCACCAGTCCGATTGCTTCCACGTCTCCCATGTCAAACTGGGTTGACGTGACCGCAGTGTTCCTTTCACAGTACAGGGGCATGAATTCGGTCAATTCCCGGGGTGAGATAACAATGCCGCCGGCATGTTTTCCTGCATTCCTGGACAGCCCCTCCAGTTTTTTTGCCAGATCTATGAGGATTTTCACCTCCTCTTCCTCGTGGTACCGCTGTTTCAGCATTTCCTCCGCCTGCAGCGCCTTATCCAGGGTCATATCCAGTTCAAACGGGATTAACTTGGCTATCTTGTCGACATAGCCGTAAGGGTGTCCGAGAACCCTGCCGACGTCGCGTACCACGGCCTTTGCCGCCATGCTGCCGAAAGTGATGATCTGGGAGACGCGCTCCCGGCCGTAACGGCCGGAGACGTATTCAATCACCTCATCCCGCCTGTCCATGCAGAAATCCACATCAAAATCGGGCAAGGATACCCTTTCGGGATTCAGGAACCGTTCGAACAGCAGTTCATGGTACATGGGGTCAAGATCGGTTATGCCCAGTACATAAGCCACCAGGGAGCCTCCCCCGGAACCGCGTCCCGGCCCCACCGGTATCCCCTGCTGTTTCGCCCAACGTATGAAATCAGCCACGATAAGAAAATATCCCGGGAAACCCATACTGGTTATCACGTCAAGCTCGTTATCAAGACGCCGGCTGTATTGTTCCTTATCGATGCCGTTGACCGACGCCCGCCTGTCTTCAAGCAGTCTTTCCAAACCGGCGTTTGCCTCCCGGCGCAACCAGCCTGACTGGTCAAATTCTTCGGGAACCGGAAACTCCGGCAGGTGATAATCCCCGAATTCCAGTTCCAGGTTGCAGCGAATGGCGATGTTTTCACTGTTCCGCAGCGCTTCCGGCAGGTCATGGAACAACTCCTGCATCTGTTTCGGCGTTTTCAGGTATTGTTCGTTACTGTAGTGGCGCGGACGTTTGGGATCATTGAGCGTATAACCATTATGGATGCAGACCCTGGCTTCATGGGCGGAAAAATCTTCAGACGCCAGAAACCGCACGTCATTGGTGGCCACCACGGGTATATCGAATTCCGAGGCCAGCGCCAGGGCTTCATCAATATAAATGTCTTCTCCCGGTCGTCCCGTACGTTGTAATTCAAGGTAAAACCGCTCCGGGAACAGGTCCAGGAACCAGTCGAGTTGTTTCCTGGCATAGTCTGCCTGGTTGTGCATGATGGACTGGCCGATAGCGCCGTCCCCGGCGCCGGAGAGGGCAATCAGGTCTGCCGCGCGACTGTCCAGCCAGTCTCTCCTGATAGCAGGCACGCCGCGCGCCTGTCCCTGGGTGTAACTCAGGGTGATCAACTCCGCCAGGTTCCTGAAGCCGTCATTATTCCGGCACAGCAGCACCAGCCTGTGGTTCCTGCCGGCTTCGGTTTCATCCTCCAGGCAGAGTTCCGCGCCGATCACAGGTTTGATTCCGCGGTCGATACATTTCCGGTAGAACTTGACCATTGAAAACACGTTGTACAATTCGGTGACGGCGCCGGACCACATGCCTTTTTCAACCAGGGAGTCCACGTAACCATCCACCCGCAACAGGCCGTCCACCAGGGAATACTCGGTGTGGACGTGTAGATGGACGAAGCTGTTTTCTACCGTTTCCATCTTTGCTGAACTTCAGGGGACAGAATTAATTCTGTCCCCGATAACCTCTGAACCGGGGCGAAACTGCGCCGGTGAATTGGACACAATCCGTTTTCCGATAACGCCTGGATATGCTGCCTGGTCGGATACCCCTTGTGCCGGGCAAAGCCGTAGCCCGGGTATTTCCGGTCCATTTCCCGCATTTCCCGATCCCGCCAGACCTTTGCCAGGATTGAGGCGGCGCTGATACATGCCTCGGTGCGGTCGCCTTTTATGACGGCGCTTACCGGGTATTCGGTGTCGGGGCAGCGATTGCCGTCAACCAGCACCCGGTCAGGTTTTATGCTTAACCCCCGGATTGCCCGTTGCATGGCCAGCATCGTCGCGTTCAGTATATTCAACCGGTCAATCTCCTCGTGGCCGGCGCGGCCGATTGAACAGGCCAGCGCCTTTTCCCGGATGCGTTCCGCCAGTTGTTCCCTGCGCCGTTCAGGTATTGTCTTGGAATCGGCCAACCCGGCAATCATCTCAGTTTGATCCAGGATCACTGCGGCCGCAATCACCGGCCCTGCCAGGGGTCCCCGCCCCGCTTCATCGACGCCTGCCACCAGTTGCAAACGGTGCATTACACATTTGCCACAGAGGACACAGAGACCACGGAGTGGATCATGAACTTTACAGATTTACGAGCAATCTTCATAATTTTCGTCTCTTGCCAGACCTGAAAACGTATTAACCATATTAACTCTGTATCCTCTGTGTTCTCTGTGGCTCTTACGCTTCGAGCAGGTCCAGGACAGCTTGCGCCGCGCTCGTTTCGGCCGACCGCAGCGAGACATGCAGGTCCGTGAAACGGCGGGACAATGACTGCGCTTCGCCCGGATGCTTCAGCCAGTACTGCAACGCCGGAGCAAGGATTTCCGCACGGCAGTCCGACTGAAAATACTCGGGCACAAGCCTCTGTCCGGCCAGCAGGTTGGGCAGGGATACGTATTTTACCTTAAGCAATGCCCGCACAATCCAATAGCTCAGGCTATGCATTCTGTAAGCCACTACCATGGGGGTCTTGTACAGCATCGCCTCCAGTGTAACGGTGCCTGAAGCGACCAGCGCAACACTGGCAGCCGCCAGTGTGTCCGCAATGCTGTCTTTCACTATTTTCAACTGCAAACCCCTGCTTTCGGCTGCTGCGCGCAAATGCTTCTCTGCGCCATCATTCACTGCATTGGTTATGAACCTGGCCCCGTCATGGCGCGCAGCCAGCCAGGCAGCCGCATCCAGGAAGGGACCGGTAAGCCTGTCAAGTTCCGCATGCCTGCTGCCGGGCAGAATGGCAACCGTCAAACAATCGGGAGGCAGGTCCAGGCGCCGGCGGGCGCTTTCCGTATCCGGTTGAATATCCACCTTTCCTGCCAGGGGGTGTCCCACGTACCTGGCCGGAACCCCGCGCCCGAGTAAAAATTCCTCCTCAAACGGAAAAATACATAACACGAGTTGCGCGGCCTGCCTGATTTTCCGCACCCGCCAGGGACGCCATGCCCATACCGTGGGGCAGACGTAATGGATGGTTTTTATACCGGCGCTGCGCAACGTCCGTTCCAGGCCGAGATTGAAGTCAGGCGAGTCAACTCCGATAAACACATCCGGCCGTTCCCGGATTAAGTGTTCTGCAAGCCTGGTCCGCATCGCTCTCAACTCCCGCACTTTCCCAAGCACCTCAACCAGTCCCATTACCGCCAGTTTTTCCATAGGAAACAGGATGTCGCAACCTGCTGCGCGCAGGTTCGGTCCTCCTATTCCGGACACCCTGATGTCCGGCCGGAATTGCCTTATCTCCCTGATTAACTCCGCGGCAAGGAAGTCTCCTGAAGGTTCACCCGCTACAATCCCGATTTTCACTTTGGTTTATTCAGCTGTGCCTGAAATCCTGGGGTCAGAGTAAAATCACCACCGGCCCTGCTGTTGCCGACATTCCTGGCGATTTTACTCTGACCCCACCCATTCACGAATGGGGGGCAGAACGAACTGATGGATATCCCCTTTCCATCATCTCACAATCCCACGCTCGGATTGCTCGATGAAACGGGTGAACAGTGCGACTTCCTCGTTCTCATCAGCAAGCGTACGCAGTTTTTTCAGGGCATTTTTCAGCAGCAACCCTTCGCGATAGACAATGCGGTAGGCCTTCCTGAGCGCTTCAACCGAACCATCGGAAAACCCGTTGCGCTTGAGTCCCACCCTGTTAAGGCCAGCCGGTTTTGCGCTGTTGCCGGATACCATCAGGTACGGAGGCACGTCTTTCAGGATTATGGAAGCAATGGCGGAAATACTGTAGCGCCCGACCCGGCAAAACTGGTGTACGCCGGTAAACCCGCCCAGAATGGCGTAATCATCGATATGCACATGACCGGCCAGGGTAGCATTATTGGCGAAAATTGCGTTGTTCCCCACCTGGCAATCATGGGCGATATGCACGTACGCCATGATCCAGTTGCCGTTTCCCACCCGGGTGACGCCTCCACCCTGTGCCGTCCCGCGGTTAATACTGCAGAATTCCCTGATAACATTATTGGAACCAATCTCCAGGAAGGACTCTGCCTCACCCCGGTATTTCTTGTCCTGGGGATCATCCCCGATCGACGAGAACTGGGATATCCTGGTGGCGTCTCCTATCCGGGTAGGGCCTTTGACAACCACGTGCGGCCCGATAACACAGTTGTCGGCTATTTGGACCCGGTCCCCGATAACGGCATAAGCGCCGATACTGACCCCGCTCCCAATCCCGGCGCCGGGGTGCACTTTCGCAGTGGGGTCGATCAAGTCTCCCGGTCCGAAATAGTAGTCAATAAATCCGAGTCGGCTACGACCGCGTCATCGACTTTTGCAACACAGGAAAAGCGCCAGATATTCCTTCGCAATGCAACGAACCTGACTTCGATCACCAGTTGATCGCCCGGACCGACGGTCTTTCTGAACCTGGCCTTGTCAACTCCGACCAGGTAATACAACTTGTTCCAGTGATCGCCCCCTTCTTCCGACAATAATCCAAGTATCGCAGAAGCCTGGGCCATTGCCTCGATGATGAAGACACCCGGCATGATTGGTTGCTGGGGAAAATGTCCCTGGAAAAACGGTTCGTTGACAGTGACGTTCTTGATCGCGGTCAGGGACACACCGGGTTCGTAATCCGTCACCTTATCCAGCAGCAGCATGGGATAACGGTGCGGCAACGCTTGTTTTACCTGCTCAATATCCAGTTCCGGCATAATAGTTCAAGCTCTGTGTAAATTTCGGGGTCAGAGTAAAATCGCCGAGTACGTTGGCAATAGCAGGGCCGGTGGTGATTTTACTCTGACCCCACCCATCTCTGTCCTTTGTGGCTGACTATTCATTCTATCAGTTTTTCCATTGCAGCGACCCTCCTGGCCAGTTCGTCCAGGCGCCTGAACCTGACCATGTTCCTGCGCCAGGTCATATTATCCGTTATCGGCACCCCGGAAGAGTACACGCCGGCCTGCGTGATACTGTTCGATACGCCGGACATGCCGGTCAGGACGACATCATCGGCAATCTCGATATGGCCGGCAATGGCGCTGGCGCCGCCGATCATGCACCTGCGGCCGATTTTTGTGCTGCCGGCCACCACTGCGCCCCCGGCAATGGCAGTGTGCTCTCCAACCCTGACATTATGGCCAATCTGCACCTGGTTATCGATTTTCACGCCGGCTTCTATTACGGTGTTCTCAATAGCGCCCCTGTCAATAGTGGTGTTGGCGCCTATTTCAACGTCATCTCCGATCATGACATTACCGAGTTGCGGAATTTTCAGCCAGCGGCCTGAGTCATTGGCTATCCCGTAACCATCCGCTCCGATGACGACACCAGGATGTATCAGGACCCGCATACCGATTTCAACCCGTTCCATGAGGGTCGCGCGGGAGTGGATGTGGCAGTGGCTGCCGATTTTAACTCCCGCTTCGACCACGCATCCCGGACCGATATAAGTGCGCGCGCCGATGACGGCATTGCAGCCAACCACGGTATTGGCGCCAATAAAACAATCTGCCGCGATATCCGCATTTGCTTCGATTACCGCGGTTGGGTGGACTCCGGGAGCGAATTCCGGGGCGGGGTTCAGAAACCTGGCCGCTTTCGCGTAAGCCAGGTAGGGATCCTCCGTAACCAGGCTTGCCGTGGGACAGGCCGGCACATCCGTTGCAGCCAGCATCACCGCACTGGCGCGGGTAGTTTCCAGGTCGGCGCGATAGCGTTTATTGGCATAGAACGTCAAGTCACCGGGCGCTGCGTTGTGCAGGCTGGCAACATTGGTTATCTCGTCGGCAGGGTCGCCTCGCAGTTCTGCGTCACAAACTGCAGCAATTTCTGCCAAAGTTGCCGTCATGAATACAGCAAACCGTCATTCAGCTCCTTCAACGTCTTTTCCCGAGTCATTTTCTTTCTTTAACTGATCTATGACAAGCTGTGAGATATCCACTTTCGGGCTCGCATAAATCACGCCTTCATTCAATATCATGTCGAACCCGTTTTCACGGGCGATGGTATTGATGGCATCGACGATATCTTTCTGGATTTTTCCAATTTCCTCGTTCCTGCGGAAGGTCAGGTCTTCGCGGAATTCATCCTGGTTGCGTTTCAGTTCACGCCGCTCGTTGACGATGTCCCTTTCCAGTTTACTCCGTTCCGCCTCGCTCATGATGGGCGCATCCTTGGTCAGTCTGTCTTCCATTTCCTTCAATGATTTCTGCGCATCCACAAGGTCCCGGTCCCGCGGGGCAAACTCTTTCTCAAGCAGACTGCGCATCCTCTCGGCCTGGGGCGATTGTTCCAGGATGCGTATGGCATTGACGGCGCCGATCTTGTAATCCTCGGCAATCGCCTGGGGAATAATGCCGACCGTAAAAAAACATATCAGGAAACAGGTAAGCCTCATAGCGCTGATAGACTCCAATAAATCAAGTTAATTATTATTCTCTAAAATGTTGAACCAAAAGTAAACTGGAACGGTTGCGTCTCATCGCCTTCCTGGTCTCCAATGGGTCTGGCTATACTAACACTTACCAGGCCAAAAGGTGAGATCCAGATGCCGCTCAAACCCGTAGAATACCTGAGTTCGCTGAATTCGAATGATTCATCGCTGGAATAGACATTGCCGCCGTCAAAAAACGCGGCAAACCGTACCTGCTTGAATTCCTTGAGAAAAGGCAGGGGAAATATCATTTCCGCCCCGCCGATAACCTTGATATTGCCGCCCAGGGGCCGCCGCCTCGTCCCTCCGTGCACCGGGGTATCTTTCGGGCCCAGGGTGTTTTCCTCGTAGCCGCGCACCGACCTCGGCCCGCCGGCATAAAAGTTTTCAAAAAACGGGAGCTCATCAGTCCCGAACAGGCCGTTTCCGTATCCGAAATCACCCTTGACGGTAAATATGAACTCGCGCAGAACCGGATGATACCACTGGGTCCGGTATCCAATCTTGAAAAACTCGAGAGAATTACCGAACGAGGGAACTGCCATTTCCGAACTGAACCGGTGCTGGATACCCCGGGTCGGCAATATCGCCCGGTTGCGGGTGTCGTAGGAAAACGCCGCGGAAAGCCTCAGGATATCGAATTTACTGCCTTCCCGATCGATGAAATCCCTGACCTGCTCCGCAAAGAAACGATCTTCGGACAACCTGGTGTTCTCATAGCCGAATGCAGTGCTGATGAAGTTGTATTCCGTCACCGGCACGCCGAAACTGACTCCGGCGCCGATGACACGGCTGTCGAACGCGGTGATGTTCGCGTCATAAGCCTCGGTTTCCTGGTAGTTTACGTTGAAGCCGCGGCTTATGCCGTCAACGGTATAGTAAGGGTTCACGTAACCCAGGGCGAACCTGCGGTTGATGTCGCTGTTGTTGAAGGCAAACTGGATACGTTTCCCGGACCCCAGGAAGTTGTCCTGGGTGATGCTGGTCTGGAATATCAGGCCCTGGTTCTGGGAAAAGCCCAGGCCGGCCAGGAAGTTGCCGAACGGCTTTTCGGTCACCGTGTAATCGACGTCAACCTGGTCCGCGGAACCCGCCACGGCCGGGGTCTCCACGTTGACTTCTTCGAAAAAGCCCAGCCGTTGCAGCCTGATCTTGCCGCGCTCTATTTTGGGTGTTGAAATCCACCCCCCCTCGTGCTGGCGCATTTCCCGCCTCAGCACCTCATCCCTGGTCCTGGTATTGCCGGAAAAATTGATCCTGCGCACATAGACCCGTTTGCCGGGATCGACAAAAAACGTCACTTCAACCGTATTTTCGTCCTCATCGATATCGGGGATGGAGTTGACATTGGCAAACGCGTAGCCGGACGCGCCCAGCCGATCAGTCATGCGCTCGCTGCTGTCGGTCACCTGTTTGCGGGAGAACAGGCTGCCCTGCGTCACGCTGATGAGGTTATATAACCGTTCCTCCGGAAGAATGAACTCACCGGCCAGCTTTACGCCGGACACCGTATACTGCCCGCCCTCGGTGATGTTGATGGTGATGTAAATATCCTTCTTGTCCGGCGTGATGGACACCTGGGTGGAGTCGATGCTGAAGTTCACGTAACCCCGGTCCAGGTAAAACGAACGCAGGGTCTCCAGGTCGCCCGATAATTTCTGGCGCGAATACTGGTCGTCCTTGGTAAAAAAGGAAAGCAGGGTAGGCTCGGACAATTCAAAGTCATCCAGCAAATCCTCTTCCCGGTAGGAGCGGTTGCCGACGATGTTGATCTGCTTGATACGCGCCGCCTTCCCTTCCGATATATCGATGGACACCGCAACCCGGTTACTGGACAGGGGAGTCACCTCAGAGTTGACATTCACGGCATACTTCCCGGCGGAAAAATATTGCCTGCGCAGTTCGCGTTCCAGTCCGTCCAGTTGCGACTGGTCGAATACCCGCCCTTCGGCGAAGCCGATCTGGTTCAGGCCATCCAGCAGGTCTTCAGTTTTAATATCCTTGTTGCCGCTGATTTCAATGCTGCCTATCGCCGCCCGTTCCTTGAGTACTATCACCAGGACGTTGCCGTCCCTCTTGAGTTGCACGTCATCGAAAAAACCTGTCTTGAACAGGGCGCTTACCGCTTCAGAAGACACTTCGGGTGTGAACGCGTCACCCACTTCAAGCGGCAGGTAATTGAATACGGTTCCCGGGGTAAGACGCTGCAAGCCCTCAACACGGATATCCTCGATGATGAACTCCTGCGCCGCGCTCTCACAGGCAACAACGGCAAACACCAGGAGCGATAAAATCGACCTGAACAGGCAGGTTTTTGAACCTTCCGGCAACATGTTTCCCATAATAAATGACTACGCACGACAAATCCATCATTCGAGGGCACTGTGTCCCCAGTACTCCGCAGGGTACTGCCTGAAAGCGACCGGCTGGAGCCGTTAACCCGCATAACTCACCATACAGCGACATTGGATTATCACCATGAATTCCGGTGATCAAATCGGGGCATTTTCCGATGTAGACCTGGTCTTCTTCGCTCCATTCAACCCATTTATGATAACGATCACTTATTTTCATTCTTTGCTTCTCTCTATAGCCCGCTCTGCTTGTTGCAACTGGTAAGGTTTGGCTTGGAGTTTAACGAGGTTGAGGTTTCATTATAACGGAAAATCACGGATAAGTTGTAACCTGACTGTCTGACTGTCAGGCTATCTGTCTGGGACATATTCCTGGAACATGTTCCGAAGCTGGTGTGTGTGTTTGCGTAAGTTAAGTATGGAAAAACTGAAATTATAATGTTATAATATGCGATCAACAGTCATCGTAGTAAGCAAGCACAGAGCTGAGGGGGATTAGCTATGTACACCAACATCAAATCACGTGTCCGCCCCGCGTGGGGCATCCCGGCGTTCTTCATCATGTCGTTGTTGGCGTTGCCGTTTTTCGGCCCGGCCCATGCCGACACCACCCCGGAGTTGAATCTCAGCATTGAGTATGTGGACGGAGACGAGGGCAACTCCGGTGTCACGCGTTACAAAGTCACCGTCACCGCCAACGTCGCCCCCGGGCTGACCGACACGGGGAGGACCCGCATTTTCCGCTTCAACTATACACTGGGTGGTACGGCCGTTGACGACGAAGATTATGCGTTCGGCGGACTGGCATACAACAATATCGAGCACCCGGCAAAGACCCACACGTCCACGCTCACTATCAAGGGTGATACGGAGCAGGAAGACAACGAGACGGTCATCATCAAGATCTCCAGGAATGACGTGCATAAATTTGGTTTGGATCGTTATCCCCGCAACCTGAAAATCGGCGACAATGATACCGTTACCTTCACCATCCTCGACGATGACTGATGACTCCCGGCACTCTTTCATACGAAGCCCGACATTACGGCTGCAGCCTCAGCAGCGGCAGCAGCACGTTCGGCGAGTAGCGGCGCGGGGCGGTACGATTACGGCGTAGCCGCAGGCCAGCCGCCGGACAGGTTCAGTTCCCGTGCAGGGCGGCGATCGGTTCCAGCCGTGAGGCCTGGTACGCCGGCTGGAAGCCGAAGAACAGGCCGACTGCCGTTGCCGTGCCGATGCCGCTCACGACGGACACGCCCGAAATGAGGAACTCCCAGGCCGTGAACTGGCAGATTGCCCAGGTCGCGGCCAGGCCCAGCGCAATGCCGAGCGCGCCGCCGGTCACCGTCAGCAGCACGGATTCGATAAGAAACTGGCCCTGGATATCCCGGCGCCGCGCGCCCAGGGCGCGCCGGATGGCGATTTCCCGGCGCCGCTCCGCCACGGACACGAGCATGATGTTCATGATCCCGACCCCGCCGACAATCAATGAAATACTGCCCACCGTGCCCAACAACAGGGTCATGATCCGCATCTGCGCTTCCATGCGGGCGATCAATTCCTGCGCGGTGATGACGTCGAGCTTGAGCCGGGGCGACCGGTCGCGGAAGAATGAGCGCACGTCCTGCGCCGCCGTCTCGTGCCTGACCCCCCTGCCGAACCTGGCGATGATGACGTCAACGTCGCGCTTGCCGAAGGCGCGCCCGGCCGTGGTAATCGGCACAAACACGGACTCGTCCGCGCGCACGTCGAGAGGTAATGCGTAGTTCTCAACCGTGTCGTTCAACACGCCTGCGATGGTAAACAGGTTGCCCTCAACTTCCATGATCCGGCCCGTGAGGCGGCCGGGCCCGTCCCGGCGCATCGCCGCGGCCAGCCTGGCGCCGATGACGCAGTAGTAGCGGCCGACGTCCAGGTCCGAGATGAAGCGCCCCTCCTGCAGCGACAAGCGGTTCATGCGCGCGAAGGACGCGGTGACGCCCTGGATACTGCCGCTACCGAGGTCCCGGCCGGCGTAACGGAACTCCCCGTACTCGGATATCCTCGGCGCGGCGTCGGTAATCGATGGCGTCTGCGGCGCCAGCGCCGTGGCATCCGCCAGCTCCAGTATGGCTCTCCGCCCGGAAGCCGACCCTTCCATGGACTTGCGCGCCACCAATATATCGGTGCCCAGGGCCTCGAAGTCCTTGCGCGCCTGCTCCCTGGCAATTTCACCCATGGACACCATGGTGATGACGGAGGAGATGCCGATCATGATGCCGACCAGCCCCAGCACCGTGCGCAGTCTTGCCTTGCGCAGGCTGTCCGCCGCCTCGCGGAAATTCGCCAGCAGGATGGCGGCGGTCCTGGCGCGCGCCGTGGAGCCGTAAATCACGCGCGCGGCTCCACGGTGGCGGTGCGGGTTGCGTCCGGCCGGGACGCGGGTGGGCGCGGGCCGCCGTCAGCGGCCGGCCGGGCTTTCGCTTCAACGAGCGTACCCTCCCGGATGCGAACCTGGCGCGCGCACTGGCGCGCCACCAGCGGGTCGTGGGTAATAATCAGTATGGTAACCCCCTGTTCCGTGTTGAGTTGCCGCAACAGGGCCATGATCCCGGCGGCCGTATCGGCATCCAGGGCGCCGGTGGGCTCGTCGGCAAGCAACAGCGCCGGCGCTCCCGCCAGGGCCCGGGCGATGGCCACCCGCTGTTTCTGCCCGCCTGAGAGCTGGTCGGGACGGTGGTGGGTCCGGTTGCCCATGCCGATATGCTCCAGCAGCGCGTGCGCCTGCTCCGCCATGTCCGCGCGTGCCACGCCGCGATACACCAGGGGCAGGCAGACGTTTTCCAGGGCCGTCAACTGCGGCAACAAGTGAAACGACTGGAACACAAACCCGATATGTTCGTTGCGCAGGGTTGACAATTCGTCATCACCCAGTTTGGCGACGTCACGCCCCTTGAGAAAACAGGCGCCGGCGCTGGGGCGGTCCAGCAGGCCGATAATGTTCATCAGGGTGGTCTTGCCGCTGCCCGACGGCCCCATGATGGACACCAGCTCCCCGGCGCTGACGTCCAGGTTGACGCCTTGCAGCACCTCGCTCGTTACCGGCCCGACCCGGTAGGACTTGCGCACGTCAACCAGGCGCAACATCCGGCCGGACGCCTTGCCGTCGGCGTGGTGCGTTGCCGCGCCGGCGGCAACAACAGTGGCGGGTGGCGGCTTGCTGCTCATCTGCGGGAGATAACGATTTCCTCACCGGCGGCGAGGCCCCGCACCACTTCGACCGCATCGAGCGTGGTCTGCCCGAGTTCCACCGCGCGCCGCTCCACCGTGGCGGCGTCCCGGTCGAGGACCCGCAACCAGGTGTCGCCGCCGGACTGTTCCACCGCGTCCAGCGGCGCCAGCAGCGCCGCCGGGTTGCTGTGCACGACGATCGTGACGTAGGCCGACATGCCGACCCGGAGCCGCCCGCGCGCCGCCGCCTCCAGCTCGTCCAGGGTGACGACGACCTCGAATTTCGGCGTGCCGCGCCGGATCGATTCGTTGTCCGCGCGTGACGATACCCGGGTGACGACCCCTTCCGCCTCCAGTTCGGAGAACCCGGGGCCGGAAATCAACGCCCGTTGACCTACCTCGATCTTTCTCACGTCCACCTCATCGACCCTGGTCACCACCGAGAAGCGCTCGAGGTCGGCAATGCTGAACAGCAACTCTCCCTGCGACACCGCGCGCCCTCTTTCCAGGGGCTTGCCCTGGGCATTTTCTTCGACCGTAACGATGCCGGCCAGCGGCGAGGCGATCGCGGCCAGCTCCAGTTTCTCCTCGTGCGCGCGCAATTGGCCCTGGACGTTCTGCAGCTCGAGACGCGCGACCTGCCTTGCTTGGTCATTGCCTTGTTTCCGCACCACGTCCAGCTCCCGTTCGGCCTCCTCGAAATCCAGTTTCCGGTTGTGGTAATGCCGCTGCGCCTGTTCATGCTCGGAGGCCGGGACAATCCCCTGCTCCAGCAGGAACGCAGTTTCCCCGACGTCGCCTTCCGCGTCATCGAGCGCTATCTTCGCCCGGCGCAGCGCGCGCCGGGCGCGCGCCATATCGCTGCTGCTTTCCCAATCCTCAAGCTGGGCAAGCTTGTCGCGCGCCTTGATATACTCGACCCGGGCGCCCTGGTACGCCATGACCAGTTCGCCGGTATCCAGCTCAACCAGCGCGTCGCCCCGGGCCACTCGCTGGCCGTGGCTGACCCGGATGGCGTCCACGTGGCTGTCGACCGGGCTGACGACCCGGACGATACGGCCCGGCGCCAGGTGGCCGCGCAGCGCAATCGTCGCGCGGAATTCCCGGGGCCCGACCACCAGGGTCGGCAGGGACAGGGGATCATCGACTTGCGCGACCGGGCCGGCCCCGGGCGTTGCGGCCGCGCTGAAGAAGTCCAACGGCCGGAGATACCAGCCGCCGATGAGCAGGAACAACCCGGCCACCAGTGCCGCCGCAAGGCCGCGCGCGGCCTGGAACCGCTTCATCATCCGGCTGAGCTCTTCATTGCGGCTTTCGATATCCCGGTAAGCGCCGCGCAGTTCTTCCAGCTGGTTTTCCACGACCTTGGCCATGCGCAGTTCCGTCTCCCGTAGCTCCCGGACCTCGGTGATGTCGGACACCACGACAATCACCGCCACCTGCTCCTCCTGCCCCGCCTGCACTGCGGTCAGGCAGGATGTCGATACGGACAGGGACCGGCGTTCGTCGCCGATGCGCACGCCGGTGACCCGGCGCTCGACGTTGCCGCGCTCGGACACCGCGTCAAGGATGATCTGGACAAAATCATCGAGACCCTCAAACGCCAGGAAGATTTCGCCGAACAGGTGATCGACCACCGCCTCGGGCGCAAACCCGAACATGCGGCAGAAGGCGGGGTTGGCGAGGCGCACGTTTCCGTCGAAGTCGATAACCATCACGCCGTCGGACAGGTTGTCCATCAGGCTCCGGTAGATGTCCGCGCCCTGGCTTGTCATCAGGGCAGCGGCTCCAGTTGAATGCCCCAACTGTCCAGCGTCTCGCCGGAGATATAGTCGAGCCGCGTCAACACGTCGAGGTAGCCGATGATGGCGTTCACTTCATCCTGCTCCGCCCGCAACAACTCGTCTTCCGAAGCCGCCACGTCAAAGGACGATGACAGGCCGTTGCCGAATTTATCGCGCTCGATGCCCAGGTTCTGTTGCGCCAGCTCACGGGTTTCCCGGGCCAGTTCCGTCAGCCGCAGCCCCACGTCCGCGTCGTTCACGGCCTGGCGCACCGCCACGTTGATCGATTCGCGCAGCTCCACCCGGGTGCGCTCGGCCTGGCGCAGGGCGTTGCGCGCCCTGAGGCGCTCAACGTCGCGGAAACGGTCATTAAAGGGAATGGCAAGATCCAGCCGCACCTGCGCGTCTTTGCGTCCGGGGTCGTTGTCACTCAGTTGCAGCCCCAGTGACAGCTCCGGCAGCAGGTTGTTTCTGGCCACCGACAGGTTGATCCGGGCAATGTCAACCAGGACCCCGGTTTGCAGGTAGTCGGCGCGTTTGCGCAGCGCGGTGGCAAATGCCGCCGCGAACGTGGTGCGGTCCGGCTCAATCTTCAGCACCTCCAGGGGATGGATGCGGACCGTGCTGTCGAGTTCCAGGATGTCCAGCAAACGGAAGTTCGCGGAGTCCAGGTTGTTCTGCGCCCGGGTCAGGGCAAGCTCCCGGGCGGCGACCGTTACCTCGGCGCGCACCGCTTCCCGCTGCGCCACCCGTCCGGCGCGTATCAGGGCCTCGGTTGCCTGTAACTGCGCCCGCGCGCGCTGCAGTGAGGTATCGGCAATCTCCACTTGTCGAACTGCGCCGATGAGGGTCCGGTAGGCTCCTATGACCGCCACGACCAGGTTCTCGACCGTCTGGCGGAAAGAAAGAATGTTGAGCTTCTCACCCAGCCGCGCCTGCCGGATCGGCGCGGTCTCTATGTGCGGCCAGGCGCCCTTCAGCAGCGGCTGGGACAAGCTAAGGACCTGGGAGCGGGTGTCTTGCAGCTTGCCGGACAGCCGTTCATCCCAGCGCAGGGCAAGCTCGGCGCCGGTAGGCGCGCGCATGCTCACCTGGCTGCTGATCCCCGTCTGCCGGTCCTGCCGGTCCTTGCTGGCGAAGGGACGGATGGTGGCCCGGGGCGTCCAGCGGTCCTCAACCACTTCCAGGGAAAATTTCTGCACCTCCCGGTCCAGGCGCCGGTTGAGCAGCGGCCGGTTCTGCTCCAAGGCCAGGTCGATGGCTTTTTGCAGGGTCAGGTCGAGCGGGACAACCTGGTCCGCCGCTACCTGCGCCGGGACCGCGAGGATGACCAAAACCCGGATGCAAAAGAGATGATGCAGCAAAATCCGCATTGGAATCAGCGGTTGTTCAGGCGTTGAAGATCATGCAGGTGTGACCTTGCAGTACCGGCTTCATTTTTTTGATACCATGTGAGTGGCCGTGTGCTGTTCATTATAATGGCCACACCTTATGGAATCAATTGACAGTGAGACCGCGCCGCTGCACGCGGAGCGCCAGGGCCTGTTCGTCATCCGCGCCACCGGCAACAGCGCCAGCATTGTCAACGCGGAGCAGTTTCAGCCGCGGGCATTCGGCTGAGCTCAGCCGGCGAGTCTGACCAGGTCGTTGAAAATGGCCAGGGCCATCAGGCTGAACAGAAGTACCAGGCCGATGCGCTGGCCCAGCACCTGCATGGAATCCGACACCGGGCTTCCCTTTAAAAACTCTATGAAATAATAGAACAGGTGCCCGCCGTCCAGCAGCGGGATGGGCAACAGGTTCAGTATCGCCAGGCTGATGCTGACGATTGCCAGGAAGCCCAGGAAGGCGACAATACCCAATTGCGCGGTCTGCCCCGCGTATTGCGCGATGCTCACCGGGCCGCTCAGGTTTTTCAGCGACGCCTGGCCGGTCACCATGCGCCGGAGTATCTGCAGGGTTACCACTGTCATATCAAGGGTTTTCCCTGCCCCTTTTGCCAGCGCCGTGTGCGCCGGGTAGGATTCGGTCGCAAACAGGGATTGGTCCATCTCGTAACCGGGGTCCAGGCCTGCTCCGATAAAGCCGATGATGCTCCCTTGCCCGGAGTCCTTCGCCTCCGGCGTCATGGTCAGTTCCATGGCCTCTCCCGCCCTGGAAATGCTGACGGAAAGAGGAATCTCCGGCGCGGCCCTGACAAGTTCCACCCAGTGCTGCCAGTCCCTCACGGCAATTCCGTCCACGGCTGCGATCCTGTCGCCCTGCGCCAGGCCGGCATGCCAGGCGGCGCCCTGGTAGGTGACCGCACCGATGACCGCGGGGATCGAGGGTCTCGCAGGCTCAACACCCAGCAGGCTCAACAGGTTGCCTTCGGCCATGGAGTCTATCGGTATCGCCGAAAGTTCTACTGCCAGCAACCGCTCATGGCCTTGCGCATCCCTTACCCTGACTGCCGCGGTACTGTGATCGATAACGCCCGCGACCAGCAGTTCCAGCGCTGAATTCCAGGTCGGCGTTGCCCTTCCGTTGATTTCCGTGATCTCATCATCCACCTGAAAACCCGCGTGTACGGCGGGTGAACCTTCCTGCACTGAACCGATGACGGGTTTGAGACCGGTTATCCCGATGATATAAACAACCCAGTAGGCCAGGACCGCGAAGATGAAATTGAATATCGGGCCTGCGGCTACGATGGCAACGCGTTCACCGAGCGACTTGTTATTGAATGCCCTGGCGCGTTCCGCCTCAGCTACGAATCCTTCACGCTCGTCCAGCATTTTTACGAAACCCCCCAGGGGAAACGCACCAATGACAAATTCAGTATTGTCGGGGCCGTATTTCCGGCTCCAGAGCGGACGGCCGAAACCAACCGAAAATTGCAGGACTTTCACGCCACAGCGCCGGGCGACCAGGAAATGCCCGAGCTCATGGAAAGTGATCAGGACTCCCAGCGCCACAATAAACGCACAGATCATCTGCAACGCGGCCATCAGGGTTGCAGCCTCCGGCATTGCTCCCGTGTGTAATCCCTGGCGCGTTGATCCGCATCGAGGACCTGTTCCAGGGTATCGGCAGGCTGCGCGGAAACGCCATCCAGCGTTCGTTTTACTACTTCCGCAATCTCCGTAAACCTGATCCGGCTCCCCAGGAATTCCCCGACCGCGACTTCATTGGCGGCATTCAGAATGGTGGTAGCCGTTCCGCCTTCGGTCAATGCCTCCCTGGCCAGCCCAAGGCAGGGAAACCTGTCAGGATCGGGTTTTTCAAAATTCAACTTTGATATATCGAACAGGCTTAACTTTTTTACTCCGGCTTCAATACGCCGGGGCCAGGCCATGGCGTGTGCTATGGGCGTGCGCATATCCGGGTTTCCCAGTTGCGCCAGCACCGAGCCGTCTGAATACTCTACCAGGGAATGCACGATACTCTCAGGATGGATGACGACTTCAATATTGTCCGCCCCGGCATCGAATAACCAGCAGGCCTCGATCACTTCCAGTCCCTTGTTCATCATGGTAGCGGAATCCACCGATATTTTTCTCCCCATATCCCAGTTCGGATGCGCGCAGGCCTCGGCGGCCGTCACGTCCCGCAATTCCTGCAATCGCCTGGTCCGGAACGGCCCGCCGGACGCGGTCAGCATGATACGGGTTACGCCGGCGCGCTCCATACTTCCGTCGAAGTCCGGCGGCAGGCATTGGAATATGGCATTGTGTTCGCTGTCGATGGGCAGCAAGCGGGCGCCGTTCTGTTTCACTGCGTCCATGAACAGCCTGCCGGACATGACCAGTGCCTCCTTGTTGGCAAGCAATACCCGCTTGCCGGCGCGTGCCGCGGCCAACGTGGGAAGCAAGCCCGCAGCCCCGACGATTGCCGCCATGACATAATCCGTCTCCGCACAGCCGGCAACCTCCTGCAATCCTTCCGGTCCCGACATTATCCGGATACCGGGCGCCCTGCGCCGCAGTCCATCCCGCAGGCGGCCGGCCGAAGCCGGGTCCGCCATCACTGCATACTTCGGCCGCCATTCAAGACATTGCTGGAGCAACTCTTCGACGTTGGTGTTTGCCGTGAGCGCAACCGGTTCAAACAGGCCCCGGTGCCTGGACATCACATCCAGCGTACTCAAACCTACACTCCCGGTTGATCCCAGGATAGTGATACCGGTCACAACACGCGCTCCATTAACAGGACCCCGGCGAAAAATACCGGCGCCGCGGCAGTGAGACTGTCTATCCTGTCCAGGGCTCCTCCATGCCCCGGTAATAACTCTCCACTATCCTTGACCCCCCCACTTCTTTTTACCATGCTCTCGGTAAGATCTCCGACTACGGACATGGTAATTGTGACCGTACAGACCAGCAGAAACAGTACCAGGTCGATCAATGTCATTTGCAGCAACATAAGAGCGCAGAGCAACGCGGCAACCAGGCCGAAGCCGAAAGCGCCGAACAATCCCTCCAGGGTTTTTCCGGGACTGATGTGTATGGCAAGTTTATGCCTGCCCCATCTTTTGCCCGTGTAATACGCCCCGGTGTCGGCAGACCAGATCATGATGAATAAACAGGTCACCAGAACAGGCCCCCGGAATTCCGAATGGTTGTGCAACGCCACCAAGGATACCCAGGCGGGGACCAGCACTATCATACCGAGACCCGCCTGTGAGAACAATCCGGAACTGAAATTCCTGCCGTCCTGCCGGCGCATGATCAGGACCAGGGCCACCCCCCACCAGAGCAGGGACAAACCCACGATATACAACGTCATTACACCGTCTATATTGTAATAACAGGCTGCCAGGAGCAATGCCGTCAGAACCTGTGCCAGTATTTTCCGGCGGGTATGACGCGGCCCGGTGAGACCCGCCCATTCCCAGGTTCCCGCCAGTATTGCAATGGCGCACAATGCCGCAAACTGTGTGTGTGTGCCGTAAAGGGTAGTTCCCAGGACCAGCGGCATCAACACCAGGGCAGTACCGACCCTTGGATCAATCCGGAGTTTCATTTTTCCCTTACCTGCTCTGAGGTCCGGCCGAAACGGCGCTGCCTGCCGACATAAGATTCCAGCGCCTTGTCATATTCCAGCGTATTGAAATCCGGCCAGTATACATCGGTAAAATACATTTCCGTATAAGCAAGCTGCCACAACAGGAAGTTGCTGATACGCACCTCTCCCCCGGTACGGATAAACAGGTCGGGATAATCCGGCAGGTCCAGGCGCTTCCTGAAGGACTCTTCGGAAATATCATCCACACTGCCGCTCTCCTTTGACCATGCGGCAAAGAGTTTTTTGCAGGCGGACATGATCTCCCGACGTCCGCCATAATTGATCGCGATGATCAGGTTCAACCCGGAATTTGCCGAGGTTCTGCGCCCGGCGCGCGCAACCGATGCCTGCAACGCGTCGGGAAAGACGGAGATATCACCGATAAATGACAGCCTGACATTATTTTTATCCAGTTCGTCGAGCTCGTCGTTCAAGGCGGCTATGAACAACTCGATCAGCAATGCCACCTCGTCATCCGGACGCTGCCAGTTTTCACTGCTGAAGACATATACGGTAAGTGTCTTGATTCCCCGGTAAATACTGTGTTCGACTGTCCCGCGCAACGCATCTATACCAGCCTTGTGACCTGCCGCGCGTGGCAACCCCCTGTTTTTTGCCCACCTGCCGTTGCCATCCATGACGATAGCCACGTGTTCCGGCATATTGTTCATCAGTAGTTTCCGCCAAATGCCGGGGTCAGAGTAAGAAATTCGTCAGAATTTTTACTCTGACCCCACCTATCCGACGAATCTGGCACGATTTGTGTCGTTACGCATAAAAACTGTCAGATCTCCATTATCTCCGATTCTTTATCCTTGAGAATTTCATCTATGTCCCTGATATGCGCATCTGTCATTTTCTGTATTTTGTCTTCCTCCCTTCGGTCCTCGTCTTCTGTAATCATCTTTTCCTTTAACATTTCCTTCAGGTGATGGTTTGCATCGCGACGGATATTACGGATGGCAACCCTGGCTTTTTCCACTTCCGACCTTACCACCCGGGTCAGTTCCTTCCTGCGCTCCTCCGTCAGCGCCGGCAACGGCACCCGCATCACGCTGCCTGTAGTAACCGGATTCAATCCCAGGTCGGAATTCAGTATAGCCTTCTCGATTACCCCGACCATGTTCTTGTCCCATGGCGCCACACCAAGCGTACGCGCGTCCAGGACACTGATATTGGCCGCCTGGTTCATTGGAACCTGGCTTCCGTAATACGTCACGTTGATATGTTCCAGCAGGCTCGGGTGTGCGCGCCCCGTGCGGATCTTGCTGAGTTCGCTGCGCAACGCCCTGAGCGTTTTATCCATCCGTTCGTCTGCATCTTTAAGGATATCTTCAATCATGAGGCTTCTCGCAATCGGATTGGCGGGGTCAGAGTAAAATTTCTGACGAAATTCTTACTCCGACCCCTGAATATGACATCAATTCTCTGTGATCTCTGTGCCCTCTGTGGCTAAATATTACCGGTAACAAGCGTGCCTTCGGGCATGCCCCTGGCGGTCCGCAGCAAGGCGCCCGGTTGCATCATATTCAATACCCGCAACGGCATGTTATTCTCGCGACACAAAACGATGGCAGTCGTGTCCATGACTGCAAGCTTGCGCTCAATAACATCATCATAACTCAAAACGTCATATCTTATTGCCGATTTGTCGCGTACCGGATCGGCGGAATAAATCCCATCCACCTTGGTCGCCTTGATTAACAGGTCTGCGTTGATCTCGACGGCCCTGAGGCTGGCCGCTGAGTCCGTGGTAAAAAAAGGATTGCCGGTGCCGGCCGCAAAAATCACCACCCGCCCTTTTTCCAGGTGGCGCACCGCCCGCCTCCTGATGTAATCTTCACAGACTTCATTGATTTCGATTGCCGACATTACCCGGGCAAAGGAACCAAGCTGTTCCAGGGCATCCTGTAATGCAAGAGAGTTCATTATGGTGGCCAGCATGCCCATGTGGTCGGCGGTCACCCGGTCGATGCCGGCGGCGGCAAGCCCCGAACCGCGGAAGAAATTACCCGCGCCCAGGACCAGGGCTATCTCGGCGCCATTCAGACCGAGTTCGCGAATCTCATTCGCCAGTCTCTTTATCGTGGCAGGATCAATGCCGTAAGCGGCTTCGCCCCTAAGCGCTTCACCGCTCAGCTTTATCAGGACTCTTTTATAGCGCAGTTCCGGGACGTCAGGCAAAACCCTGTTACTCCGTGGACAAACCGGCCTGTTGCATGACTTCAGCGGCAAAGTTGTCCTCTTTCTTTTCCAGTCCTTCACCGACCTCATACCTGATAAAGCCATGAACCACCGCATTATTTGCCTTTAACAGGGCAGCCACGGAAGTGTCGGGGTCCTTCACGAATGCCTGCCCCGACAAGGTGTTTTCCTTGATGAATTTCTTTACCCTGCCGTTTACCATCTTCTCGATGATATGTTCCGGTTTTCCTGATTGTCCGGCATGGGCCAGCTGGATTTCCCGCTCTCTTTCCAGCACGTCCCGGGGGACGTCCCGTTCATCCACGCATAGGGGATTGGCAGCTGCAATATGCATGGCGAGGTCCTTCGCCAACACAGGATTATCCGTGGACAAATCCACGATCACACCGATCCTGATGCCGTGGACATAAATGCCCAGGGTCCCGCCCCGGCTTTGCCTTATCCGGGCATGGCGCCTGATACTGATGTTTTCTCCCAGCTTCGTCACCAGTTCCTGCCTGGCTTCTTCCACTGAGCGGGCTTCCGTTCCGTTCAACGGCAAGTCCGCCAGGGAATCCAGGGACCCGTTGCCCTGTTCCAGGACCGCGCTCGCAAGCCCGCTCGAGAATTTTTGAAAGTTCTCATCCCTGGCAACAAAGTCCGTTTCACAATTGACTTCCAGTATCACCGCCTGGCTGCCGGCAGCATCCCTTTCTATGACTATCGTCCCTTCAGCAGCAATACGCCCCGCTTTCCTGGCCGCTTTGGCCACACCTGATTTGCGCATCGCGTCGATCGCGGCTTCAATATTACCGGCCGTTTCCTGCAAAGCCTTTTTACAGTCCATCATCCCGGCTCCGGTCCGGTCCCTCAATTCTTTTACCATTGATGCTGATATTTGCATAATCTTTCTCAGTCCTGTCTGGCTCCAGTTACCTGGGGACAGACTTCAAGTCTGTCCACCGTTACTCGTTGTGTCTTAAATGCCGGGGTCAGAGTAAAATCGCCGAGAATGTTGGCAACAGCAGAGTTCGGTGGTGATTTTACTCTGACCCCACCTATCCTGGACTTCCGCTTACGCGGGAGTGGTACCTGCATGGGAGTCATAAACATTGTTTAACTCTTTTTCCCAGAATTTCTTCTTCTCTTCTTCAGTTGCGCCAATATCTTTGCCAAGCTCCGCCGCTAGCTCGTAAAAGCCGGCGCCAGGGGTCTTTTGTTTCCCACGAATAACAAGAGCGCTTAACATACCTCTCCCTGCCTGGTTCTCGGCCCTGCTGACAGCATCAAGCATTGCGTACATTTGCGAACTACTGAATTGAATTCGAATGCCGGTCCCGGCTTCAATCCAATCAGATAAATTTTTGTAAGTAATCACTTCCCGCTGGCCTGCCAGTTCGACCAGTTTATCAGCCGCCGCTTTCCGAGCCTTGTCTTCATCAGACGCGGGCGGTTCTTCTGATTGCGCCTGCGCCTCCGGCTTTACGGCAGCTTCAGCTTCTTCAGCGTCGTCAGTTGCGGCAGGTTCCGTACCGGCCGGCTCGACTGTCTTCTCTTCCGGCTTTGTCTCCGGCTTCGCAGCAGCTTCAGCTTCCTTACCGTCG
>JAPPLI010000175.1 GCA_028819495.1 Gammaproteobacteria bacterium
CCTCCGTAACCGTCTGATATACAACAAGTTCGTTCACGCCTATGTTAAACTTGGGCTAACTAACCCCAAAATCCGCCGTTTTTTTACTTGACCGGAACCGACAAGGGAGGCTAAAGTCAGTATCACGGTAATCCGCTGAGGTGGGTTCTCAGGGCAGGCAGGTAATCACAGTGACCTATTGCGTAGCCGTAACAACTGAAAAAGGGCTGGTGTTCGTGTCGGATTCCCGCACCAATGCGGGGATCGACAACGTCAGCACCTACAGCAAGATGCACCGGTTCGAATCCGGGAGTGATCGCCGGTTTGTGCTGCTATCGGCGGGCAATCTCGCTACCACCCAGGGGGTGGTGCAGCAACTTAACAAGGATATAGAGCAGTACGCGCCCTTGAACCTGATGACGCTGGCCGGCATAAGCGACGCGGCCGAGTATATCGGCAATATCAATGTCCGGCAGGAGGAAAAACACACCACGTCCGGGGTCAATTATGAGGCCAGTTTTATTATCGGCGGCCAGATAGCCGGCTCGAGCTCTGAAATCTACCTGGTCTATCCTCAGGGCAACTACATCACGACCTCGGCGTATACGCCGTACCTGCAGATAGGCGAGGGCAAATACGGCAAGACCATCATGGACCGTATCCTGACGCCCGACCTGAGCCTGGAAACGGCCGCCTTGTGCGCCATGATTTCCATGGATTCCACCATGAACAGCAACATGACGGTGGGTCCCCCAATCGAAGTGAGCATGTATCCCGCCGACAGTTTCTCCCTGGACAGGTATTACTGTTTCGATGAACACAGTGAATACCTGAGGGAGTTGAGAAGAAGCTGGGACAGAAACCTGAAGGAAGCATTCAACAGGATGCCGCCCATTGCCTGGGCCACCAACTGGGACGAGCAACAGAACACGCAATAAGTCTTTTAATACCTGAACCAGGCCTGTTCCACTTGTGTATGGAGGTCGATCAGGCCGAGTTCGATTTTATCGAGAAAGTCGTGTAATGCGTCCTGCTCCATCATGCTTACCGTATCCGCCTCCCTGATCATGTTGCGGGCGCCGTCCAGCGTCTGCAGGGGCAATTCGTTCCCCGGCAGGCGCACCATGCGGGCATGGATTTCTTCCAGGCAATGAAGAACGCTGCGCGGCGCATCGACAAATTTCAACAAGAAATCGACCACGTCCTCGCCGTTCGGACGTACCTTGACGTGCTGCCGGTAGATCTGGTAACTGCTCAACGAGTTCAGAATATTCAGCCACAGCAGTTCGGCATAGGCGGCGGCACTCTCGTCTCCGGCGGGCAGAAGATTGACGCAGCCTACGTCGATGATACGGGTGCTCATGTCGGCCCGTTCCAGGTTCCTGCCGATGCGCACGAAACTGTAGGCGCTGCCGTGGCTCATGCCGCTGAACAGCATGCCCGTTATCTGCCTGCTATAACGTATAACGCTGTTCAGGTATTTATGGCGTGCGCCGGGCCGCATGCCTGATGCCGGATTGTTTTTGACATACAGGTAAAATTCATTGATTGTTTCCCAGGCTTCCACGGGCAGTATCTCGCGGGAACTGCGGGCGTTCTCGCGGGCCATGCGTACGCAACGGGCCATCGAGGAAGGGTTGTCTTCATCGGTCAGCATGAACCGCAGGACGCTTTTCTCATCGGCTTTCCCGTAGGAGCCGTAGAACAGGTCATCGCTCCCGGTGATGCCGATCATATTTGCCCAGATCCGTTTGAAGGGGCGGGGCAGGTCCATGATCAGGTTGGCGTTAACGTTGACCAGGCGTGCGGTGTTCTCCGCCCGCTCGACGTGGCGCCCGAACCAGTACAGTTGCTCCGCGACCCGGGACAGCATGGCTTACTCCCTGGACCTGGCGATTATCCAGGTATCCTTGCTGCCGCCTCCCTGGGACGAATTCACTACCAGCGAACCCCGTACCAGGGCAACGCGGGTCAGCCCGCCTGCCGTCACGTAGGAGTGATCGCCCTGCAGGATAAACGGCCTGAGATCGACGTGGCGGGGTTCGATACGCCGGCCGCACAAGGTGGGCACCGTGGACAGGGTGACGACCGGTTGCGCGATATAGTTGCGGGGGTCGGCTTCGACCTGCCTTGCCGCCTGCGCCAGTTGGCGCCTGCTTGCACGAGGGCCGATGACTATGCCGTAACCGCCTGATTCATCGACCGGTTTCACCACCAGTTTGTCCAGGTTGGCGAGCACGTGGCGGCGCTGCCCGTCATCATCGCAGCGGTAGCTGGGAACGTTCGGCAGCAGCGGTTCCTCACCCAGGTAATACCGGATCATGTCGGGGACATAGGTATACACCAGCTTGTCGTCCGCCACCCCGGCGCCGGGGGCGTTAGCGATGGCCACCTTGCCTTTTTTCCAGGCGCGCGTGATGCCGGGCACTCCCAGCAACGAATCCTTGCGGAATGCCTCGGGGTCGAGAAACAGGTCGTCGACCCGGCGGTAAACGACGTCAACTCGGACCAGGCCGTCGATGGTCTTCATGTACACGCAGTCATCATCGCCGACCGCCAGGTCCGACCCCTCGACCAGTTCGGCGCCAAGCTGGTGCGCCAGGAATGAATGCTCGAAATAGGCCGAATTGTAGATGCCGGGAGTGAGCACGACGACCTCCGGATAATCCTGCGGGCGCGGCGAGATGGAACTGAGCATGTCGAATAACTGTACGGTATAACCGTCCATGTTCCTGATGGAGTAGTCCTCGAACAGCTCCGGAAAGGTGAGCTTGGTCAACCTCCGGTTCTCCAGCATGTAGGAGACACCGGAGGGAACCCGGAGATTGTCTTCCAGCACGTACATGACGCCGTCATTGTCACGTACCAGGTCGGTGCCGCAGATATGCGCCCAGACACCCATCGGCGGCTTCATCCCGATGCATTCGCGGCGGTAATTCTTCGACGTGCTCAGGATATATTCCGGGAATATTCCGTCCCTGATAATCTTCCGGTCGTTGTAGACGTCGGAAATAAACAGGTTGAGCGCGGTCAGGCGCTGGATCATGCCTTTTTCAATCCGCTTCCATTCATTATTCAGGATGATCCGGGGGATAACGTCATAGGGCCACTCCCTGTCGATGTTTCCCGCCTCGCTGTAGACGGTAAAGGTGATGCCCATGGTTGAAATGGCCTGCTCGGCATCCCGCCTGCGCGCGGCCAGTTCCTTGTAACCCAATCCTTCAAGCGTGGCGACCAGGCGGCCGAAACCGGGGCGGGCCTGTAACCGGGGCGTCAGAAGTTCATCGTATAATCCTTCTATCGGGTACTGGTCCAGGTTCATCGCCGCGCAGTTTGATACCTCCTGTCAGCCTTCCGCGGCCGCCGCTTCCCTGGCGCCGGCTCGTTGCACCGCTTCCCGGCCCAGTATCAGTTCGGCATAGTCCTTGACGTTCTGAAACTCGACGGATTGTTTTGCAGTCCTTGCCCAGGTCAGGGTATGTCCTATCAGGATATCCGCAGCGCTGAACGTGTCTCCCAGGATATACCTGTTGCCTTCAAGTCCCTTGCTGAGTATGTTTAATGCCTTCCGGAATTCCCATCCGGCAGTTTCAATTACCGCCGGCACGCGCTTGTCCTGGGGCAATATGAACGTATGTTTTCCCTTGGTCCAGAGGGGTTGCTCAAGTTCCGAGAGCACGAAGTAGCACCACTGGTCGTATTTCGCCCGGGCGGCCGTACCCGGCGCCGGAACAAGTTGTTTCTCCGGGAATTTGTCGCCCAGGTAGGTGACGATGGCTGCCGATTCGGTCAGCACCATGTCACCGTCGCGCAGGGCCGGGACTTTCCCGGCCGGGTTGATTTTCACGTAGTCCTCGGAGGCAAAGCCGTTGGCGCCGAACGGCACCAGCTTGAACTCATACTCCGCTTCCAGTTCCTCCAGCATCCAGGTCACCCTGAAGCCGCGGGTTTTGGGGTAATTATATAGTTGTAACATCTGTCACCTTTGATATTCGTCTTTGTTATTCAGGGAAGCATGAACCTCAATGATACGCAAAACCCGTATCTGCGTCACCTGCAAGGTTGAAGGATAGGTGGGGTCAGAGTAAAAATTCTGGCGAATTTCTTACTCTGACCCCGGAATTTAGCGGGAACTGCTGTCATAAAAAGGGATAGAATCCGGGGCAATGAACGATAACTGGCAAACGCCGCCGGATGATCTCGGTATCTCGCCGCGCCATGTCGATATCTGGTTGACATCGACGGAACTGGAGGAGGATCAGGTCCGGGCATACGCAAAGTACCTGTCGCAGGCGGAACTGGCGCGCGCGCAAAAGTTCAGGTCGAAAACAGGATACCGGGAATATATCGTCACGCGGGGGTTGCTCAGGCAGGTGCTGTCGGAAATGGCCGGACTGGACCTGGCCGGGGTCGATTTCATGTATGGCGAGCACGGCAAGCCCTGGCTGGACGCGCGCGTGTCCGGCAAGACCGTCGCATTCAACGTATCCCATTCCCACGGCCTGGCCCTGGTGGCGCTCACACTGGGAGGCAGACTGGGCGTGGACCTGGAGAAAATCAGGCCGGAGGTTGAGTGGCGGGACCTGGCCGGGCGATATTTTGCCGAAGCGGAAATCCGGGCCCTGGAAAATCGTCCGCAGGGGGATGGCCTGAAGGCTTTTTATGCCTGCTGGACCCGCAAGGAGGCCTTCGTCAAGGCGCTGGGGGCAGGGGTCTCATACGGCCTTGAACAGTTTGACGTCAGCGTCGATCCGGACGAGGATTATGCGGCCCTGACCATACGCGGTAAGGATGAAGATGCCGCC
Organism: Gammaproteobacteria bacterium; assembly: GCA_028819495.1. Classification (GTDB taxonomy): domain Bacteria; phylum Pseudomonadota; class Gammaproteobacteria; order Eutrophobiales; family Eutrophobiaceae; genus JAAXHV01. The sequence goes on from JAPPLI010000175.1 coordinate 4,785, forward strand.
GGATGGCTGCTAAAAAACCTGCCCGTTCCGGACAGCCACGCCGCTGCCCTGGCCGTTGACTGGCCCGCCAGCCGGTTCAGGCTGTGGCATGCCTGATGTGTCGCAGGATAGATGGGGTCAGAGTAAGAAATTCGAAGAATTTTTACTCTGACCCCTGAATTCATCGGTCATAAACCATAGGCCCAGGCAACCAGGGCATTCATCAATTCCTTGCCATGTCCCTTGTGGGCCAGTTTACGGTTCATCATTCCCACAACTATATACTCTCTCCCTGACCTGGCGTGGACGTATCCCGCGACGGCGGAGACATCATCTATCCTGCCGGTCTTGACATGCGCGTAGCCGGAAGCCGCCTTGTGCTTGAGGCGGTATTTTGCGGTGCCGTCCACGCCGCTGATGGATAGTGATGAGATGAACTCCGGCCGGTAGGTTATGGTCCAGGCATGCGCCAGGATATCCGCCAGCAGCTTTGCGGACGCGCGCGCATCCCTCGACAGACCGGCGCCGTTATCGATGTTCAGCGTCCGCGTATCCAGTCCAAGGCCGGTGAGATAGCCGTCTATAACCCGGATGCCCTTCGCGGCAGTGCCGGGCGGCTCCTCCAGCTCGGCGCCCAGGGTCAGCAGCAGTTGCCGGGTCATGACGTTATTGCTGAACTTGTTGATGAGTCTGATGATATCCGACAAGGGTCTGGAATGATGCACCAGGAAGGGCCCGTCCGTTGCCGGCGCCGCGCTGGTCCGGACCCGGCCGTCAATGGTCCCGCCCAGTTGCCGCCATATCGGCTTGAAGGCCCCGTAAGCATAGGTCTCATGGGTCAGCAGCGAACGGGACAGGACATAGTGGCTGCAGCCGGTCGGGAACCTCCCTGAAAATATGACCTGGTCGGCCGTCTTGCTGTCGGGCACAGTCACGGCTACGCCTCTCTGGAAACCGCCGCAATAACGTTTGCGCAGGCGCAGCCGGTTGTCTATTTTCAGGCCGGCCAGTTCAGGTTCGGGATGAACCATGACGTTCCTGCCGTCAGGGGCGGGATAAAAATGGAAACGAACCGCCTTGAAGTTAACGAGGAAAGCATTCGGCAGGACGTTATAGGTACGGTAGGGGTCATTGTCGAAAGCGCCCGGATCTTCGTGTGCAATCCTGAACCAGGAAGCGTCGATCAGCAGGTCGCCGGTGATGTCCCTGATCCCCCGGCGCCTCAGTTCTTCCGGTATCTTGCGAAACTCCTCGGATACGAGGTAAGGGTCGCCGTATCCCTTGAACAGCAGGTCCCCCTCCAATACCCCTTCCCTGATGCCGCCCAGGGTGTATACCTCGGTCTTCCAGCGGTAGGCCGGCCCCAGCAGTTCCAGTGCGGCCAGCGTGGGGATGATCTTGATGACGGACGCGGGGTTGAACGGGGTTTCCGGGTTTACCGCCAGCACCGGCTCCTGTTTACCGATTTCCCTCACGTACAGGCTGTAGGCGTCGGACGGTATCCTGTGGCCCCTGATAACGAAATCGATGGGTTTGGGCAACTCTGCAGCGCCGGCCCAGGCATGCAATCCGGCAATGAACAGAAACAAAACGATCCTGCTACGGACAGTCATGGTAGTTCGCGGCAGGATGCGCCGAAAGCCGCCCATATCTTTGCGTTCAGTGAATGGTCGCGCCAGTCCCATTCAGGATGCCATTGGACGCCGGCTGCGAACGCCTTGCTGTCCCGGACCCGTACCGCTTCTATGATCCCGTCCGGGGCGCGGGCTTCAACATCAAGGCCGCCGGCCAACCGGTCTATGCCCTGCTCATGTATACTGTTCACCCTGACTGATTTTGCCGCGGACAGTTTTGCCAGTTCGCTGTTCCGTTCGATGAGGATGTCGTGGGCCGGGGCAAAGCGCTTCTCGATGCTCCAGTCTTCCGGCGCGAAGTGGTTCAGTTTGCCCGGCAGGCCGGGCACGTCCTGGTGCAGGGTGCCACCCAGGGCCACATTGAGTTCCTGGAAACCGCGACAGATACACAACATGGGTATCCCGGCATCGATCGTCTCGGGGATAAGGGGCAGGGTCGTCGCGTCTCGTTGCGGGTCCTGCACGGTATTCTCCGGCGCAACTTCCCCCTGGTAACGGTAGGGCTGGATGTTGGAGCGCGCGCCGGTAAAGACTATTCCGTCCACCCTGTCGAGCAAGGCATCAATGTCCAGAAATTCCGCAACAGGCGGAACTATCCAGGGCAGGGCGTCCGCGGCGTGTATGACGGCATCGATGTAGACGTCATAGGCGGTTGCGGCAGGCATGATATCCCGGATCATCATGTGATCGGCCGTGATTGCAATGACGGGTTTGCGAGTCATGGTTGTTATTGTTGACCTGGTCGGGAGGCATTTTACTCGAAAACCGGGGCAGGAGTATGCTATAATCCGCCTCCATTCCGGGGAGTCGAAACCACAAGGTTTGAATATAATGATCCATGAGTCAGTGAGACCGGCCCTGATGACGCGAGTCCCGGGGTTGCTGCTTCCCCTCTTTGCCTGCTGCCTTCTCTCTGCCTGTGCCCTCAAGATGAACCTGGTCAACCTGGTTCCCGAGACTGACGAACCGGTTTCGGCGTTGCCCGACGAGTATGACGGCACTGAAGTCGCCGGCGCCTACGAGCCCATGCAATGGTGGAAGGCGTTCTCGGACCCGGTTCTCGACAGGATAATCGAAGCGGCCCTGGACTCGAATTTCGACCTGGCCGAGGCGGTTGCCCGGGTCGAGCAGGCCAGGGCAAGGGAACGCATCGTCAAGGCTCCGGCGTTTCCGCTGTTACAGCCTTCCGCAGACATCACCGATACAGATATACCCACCAACGCGGGCATTGCCGCGCAACTGGATGAAGTAGGGCTGGGTCCGGATGTGTACAGCGATTTCGGCATTGAACTGCCGGACCGGCTCGACCTGACTACCTACACCCTTGGAGTGGATTTTTCCTATGAACTCGATTTCTGGGGCCGCAACCGCAACGACGCGCTGGCAGCCGGCGCCGAACGGCTGGCTCAAGAGGCGGATTACCTGACCGCCCGCATGGGGGTGCTGGCGGAAACCGTGCGCACCTACCTGGAGATCGTGGACCTGCGCCGGCAACGGAGACTGGCGGACGAAAACGTGGAGATCTTCCGGCAGCGCGAATCACTCGCCGAATTTCGTTATGACCGCGGCCGCATCGACACGCTTGCACTGTACGCGGCGCGCCAGAACCTGCGCACCGCCGAGGCCGAATTGCCGCAGATAGAAGCGCTGCTGGCGGACGCTGAGGGGAGGCTCTGGGTGCTGCTGGGAGGTCACCGGTCCGACCTGGAGGAAATGCTGCCCGATTCCCTGACCCCCGCCACCGCGCTGGAACCGGTTCCCGTCGGCATTCCGGCCGACCTGCTGGCGCAGCGTCCCGACGTGAGCGCGGCGCGGCAGCGCGTGGAAGCGGCCCGCTACACGGTCGGCGCCCGGCGCGCGGACATGTTGCCAAGCTTGTCCCTGTATGGTTCCATCGGCCTGCAGAGCACTGAAGGCAGCGAATGGTTCGACCCGGACCAGTGGTTCCGCAACCTGAGTTTCAACCTGCTGGGTCCGGTATTCCAGGGGTCGCGGCTGCGCAGCAATGTTGACCTGGCCGAAGCCAGGCTGGATGAGGCCGCCGCTGCCTACGGGCGCAGCGTGGTCACCGCGGTCAAGGAGGTCGAGGCCGCCCTGGCGCGGCTGGAGGCCGGCCGCCGCCGCCATACCCTGCTGGCGTCCCTGGCTGATGAGGCCCGGGCCGAAAACGCGCTGCAGGAACAGCGCTATGTCTCCGGGGTGGGCGAATACGAGGCTTTCCTGACCGCGGCCCAGAACCTCCTTGGCGCGCAATCCGGACTGGCGGCGGCGGAGCGCGACCTGGGTTATGCGCGTCTTGCACTGCACCGCGCCCTGGGAGGCGCGTGGACCATCCGGGACCGGCAAGCGAGCAGACAACAGGGTAGCGCAGGTCCTGAAGATACTGCGCGAATATTGGCCAACTCCACGGAGTAATCCGACATGTCCCGCATATCCAGTTTCCTGATCGCCGTAGTTATTATCGCCGGTTCCGTGGCATTGGCGTCTTTCCTGGTTTCAAGGGCGCCGGAACCGGAGCGCGTAGAACCGCCCCCGCAAATTCCGTATGCGCAGACCGGTACGGTCATGGCAGGTTCGGACGCGATACCGGTGTACGGCGCAGGCACAGTCAGGCCGGGCGCTGAAGTCGATATCGCGCCGCAGGTCGGCGGTAAAATCGTCTGGGTGGATGCCGGATTCCAGAGCGGAGGACGGGTGCAGGCGGGCCAGACGATCTTCCGTATCGAAGAAGCGGACTACCTGTACCGGGTGCAGGAAGCGGAGGCCAATCTCGCCGCGCGCCGGGTGGCCTTGCTCGAGGAACAGGAACAGGCGGCCATTGCCCGGGCCGAGTACGAACGTTACTCCAGCCGGCAGGGGGATGGGGCTGCGCAGACCGGCGTCAGTCCACTTACCCTGAGGGAACCGCAACTGGAAGCCGCGCGCGCCGAACTGAAACGCGCAGAAGCCCTGCTTGCCGACGCCAGGCTGGCGCTGTCCAGGACCCGGGTGACTGCGCCCTTCGACGGCCATGTGCGTGAAGAGTCCGTGGATGCGGGGCAGATCGTGATGGCGGGCCAGACCGTCGGCCGGCTGTTTGCGTCCGATGTAGTGGAGGTCGTAGTGCCCCTGTCCGACAGCGATGCGGCCTTGATCCCCGGCTTGTGGGAGCTTGAAGCGGGTGACGGGGAGCAGGGAGTCCAGGCGCTCGTCGCGGCCCGTTACGGCGCAGGGAAATATGCCTGGAAAGGTTACGTGGACCGGGGCGAGACTTCGGTTGACGAACTGACGCGTACCATTGACGTGGTCGTGCGTGTGCCGGACCCGTTCAGCGCGGGCATCCCGGTCGGCGCAACCCGCTCATCCGGCGCTAACGGCGGCAGCCCGCCGTTGCTGCTTGGCGAGTTCGTGGAGGTCGAGATCACGGGAGTCGCGCCGGAGAGTTTTTTCCGGGCGCCGCGCGCGGCATTGCAGCCCGGCAATGAGCTGTGGGTTGTGAACCCCGGCGGCAGGGTAGGTATTGTCCCGGTACAGGTGCTGCAGCGCGCCGACGATGAGGTGTTCGTGACCGGTGGCCTGGAAAGCGGGCAGGCGGTGATTATCGGCGGAATACAGTTTGCAACGGAAGGCATGCGCGTCCGTACGGAAGCTGATCCGTCACTATGAGTCAAAACGACGGTTTACACGGGGAACGACCCGGTCCCATCGCCTACATGGCAGGCAACGGTGTTGCTGCCAATCTATTAATGATCGCGATACTGGCGGCAGGTCTGGTATCGCTGACCGGCCTTGAGCGGGAGGCCTGGCCGCCTCTCCCCTTCAACATGGTTGAAGTGTCGATGGCCTACCCCGGCGCCAGCCCGGAAGAGGTGGAAGATTCGATTGTCGTCAAGATTGAGGAACAGGTAGAGACCCTGGACGACGTTAAATCGATTCGCTCGGTGGCTGCTCCCGGTATAGCATCCATCAGCGTTGAAATGAGGTCGGGTACGGATATTGACCAGGCATTGGACCAGGTAGAGTCCGCGGTCAGCCGCATCCAGTCTTTTCCCGGCGCGGCCGAGCGTCCCCAGATTACAAAGTTGTCCACCCGCACGAGCATCATCCGTCTCGTCGTGTATGGCGATATCCCAAAGCGGTCGTTGAAGGAACTGGCTTACCAGATTGAGGATGATCTTGCTGCGCTGCCCGCGGTATCGAACGTCGAGACGAGCGGCACGTCGGACTATGAGATATCGATTGAAGTGCCGTTGCACCGCCTGCGCGCCCTGGGACTCACACTGGATGACGTCGCTGATGAGGTGCGTCGCGGCTCCCTCGATCTATCGGCCGGCAGTATCAAGACCCGGGATACCAAAGTGCGCGTACGCACCCTCGGCCAGCGATACGATCAGCAGGACTTTGAGAACATCGTTGTTCTCAGTCGCAATGATGGCACCGTGGTACACCTCGGTGATATTGCGGAAGTGTATGATGACTTTCGCGACAGCGACCTGATTGTACGCTACAACGGTAAGCCGGCAGTCTTTGTCGAGGTCTTCCGGGCGGAAGGCGAACCGGTGATGGCTGTCGCCGCGGCGGTGCACGAACACGTGGCAAACGTCATTGTGCCGTCCCTGCCCGAAGGTGTGAAAATCTCTATCTGGAACGACGATACCCAGACTTATTCCGAGCGGGTCGCTATGTTGCTGAAGAACGGTTCGTTGGGGCTCATGCTCGTCCTCATCGCGTTGGCTCTTTTCCTCGAAATACGGCTCGCGTTATGGGTCGCGGTCGGACTCGCCATTTCCGGGATTGGCGCCCTGGCCGTCATGCTGGCATTTGACCTCTCAATCAACAACATCTCCCTGTTCGTGTTCGTTCTTGCCATCGGTATCATAGTTGACGACGCCATCGTCGTTGCTGAGCACATCCATCACGAGCGGCAGCAGGGCATACCGGGAGTCGCCGCCGCGATTCGCGGCGTTCAGCGGATCAAGAAGCCCTTGACTTTTGCCGTGCTGACATCCATCGCCGCGTTTACGCCCGTACTCTTCGTGCCCGGGGGCATCGGTGAAATATGGAAAGCGTTGCCGATAGTCGTCATCGCCATGCTGTTGATCTCCCTCGTCGATGCTTTCTTCATACTTCCCAACCACCTCTCGCACCTGCACGGTCCGGAGTGGACGCCCACCAGTCCGGTGGAGCGGTTTTTCTGGCGCACCCAGCGCCACGTGGACAGCATATTGAAAAGGTTTGTGGAAGGGCCCCTGGATCGATCGCTTCGATTTGCGACGCAACAACCGGCAGTAGTGATGGCGGGCGCGGTCGGTATGCTTATCCTGAGTATCTCACTGTTGCCGGCAGGTATCGTGCTGACTACTTACGCCGACGTGATCGAGGGTGACTTCGTGAATGCGAGCCTTGAGATGCCGGATGGGACTACCGCGAGCAGGACGCACAAGGTGGCCAGGGAACTGGAAGAGGCAGGGCGACGTGTCGTTGATCGGTTCTCAGAGACCCAGGCCGATGGAGCGCCCCACCTGCTCTCGGGAGTTGTCGTCACCGTTGGCCGGGAACCCCGCATCGAGGGTGGGGGAGTGCTGCCGAAGCTCACGCTCAACCCTGAAGCCCACGTTGCCGGTATCGAATTCAAGCTTATAAGCGCACAGCAACGGGATATCTCCACGGTAGATGTCGCGCAAGCCTGGAGGGAGGAGGTGGGTATCCTGCCCCATGTGCGCGGCATTAGCATCAGTGGAGAGGTCATCGACTTCGGCAGTCCCGTTGAGGCGGTGCTCTCACACCCGGACCCGGACCGCCTCGTCCGGATAGCAGGCACGGTGGTCAGTGAATTGCGCGGACTGGAGGGCGTGTATGACATACGCTCCGACCACGCGCCGGGTGTCAGGGAGATACAACTGGAGTTGAGGGAGGAGGCGCGCACACTCGGACTCACCCTGGAAGACCTGGCCATGCAGGCACGCGCGGCATTCTTCGGCGCCGAAGCCTTGCGGGTGCAGCGGGACCGGGAAGAAGTCCGGGTCTATGTCCGCCTGCCCAAGGATGAGCGCGATGCCATCACCGATATTGAGGAATATTTGATCCGCACCCCGAACGGGGCGGAAGTGCCGCTTATCCAGGTCGCGCGGTTAACCTCGGGCATTTCCCCTCCGGAAATTCGGCGCAGGGACGGCCAGCGCGTCGTCACCGTAACCGCTGAAGTAGACCCGGCTGTGATTTCCGCTAATGAAGCAAACAGCATCCTGGCAAATTCCATCCTTGCAGACTTGTCAGCCGCAAATCCCGGTCTGACCTACATATACGGGGGTGAACAGCAACAGCAGATTGAATCGCTGGGCGCGCTGTTCCGCAGTTTTATACTCGTGTTGCTCTTTATGTTTGCGATGCTGGCCATTCCCCTGCGCTCCTACGGCAAGCCGATCATTGTCATGGCCATCATTCCGTTTGGGCTTATCGGCACGATCCTGGGGCATTGGGCGCTGGGTGTGCCCGTGAGCGCCACGTCCATGATCGGCTTCTTCGGTTTGAGCGGAGTCGTAGTGAACGACTCCCTTGTCATGATCGATTTCGTCGATCAGCGACTCAGGGAGGGCGCTCCCCCGCGGACCGCGATTATTGAGGGCGCAAAGGAACGTTTCCGGCCCATCATGCTGACCTCCGTGACCACCTTTCTCGGCTTCACGCCGCTCATTCTCGAACGGGCCATCCAGGCCCAGTTCCTGGCCCCCTTCGCTGCCACGCTGGGGGTCGGCATCCTTATTACGACAGCGATTCTCATGATCTGTGTGCCCGCCCTGTTGGCAATCTACCTGCGCGTCAACCGGCTGCGGCAAGTGTGGGTGCCCAGCCCGAACGGCGCGTAGCCGTGGCCGACTTGTTCCTTGCGTTCCGGGAGGTAGCGGTCGATATCGAACGAAAAGGGGTCCGGGAAGACGTCATCCATATAATGCGTGGCTGTCTGGGCAATGAAAAGCCGCGTTCCTACCGGGGGCGAATATCCTTCGAGCGTGAAGGCATTCATTACGTTCCTGACCTGCATCGGCACGACCGGGTACATACGCTGGCACTCCATGATGAGGCGGTGAGTGGTATCCAGGCTGAATTCCTGGACCTCCTCGCCTGCCGGTTCGCCGTTGGCAAAGAACGTTGCGGCTTCCGCCTGTATCCTGCGATACAGGGCCGGCTGCGACACCATGGCGTACACCGCGAAGCTCAACGCGCTGCCGAGGTAAAAGGCGGCAAGCAGCGATGACACAAAAGCAAAAGGCAAATCCGTTTCCGGCAAAAACTGCGGGTCGCTTGCGTGCAGGCTCAGTAAATCGTCCGCAAGATTCCGGGGACAGCCCGCCCGCTGGGCTGGTGTATGGACAGCCTGTACCCGTTCGACCAGCCTGGCAAAGTGTTTCTTCCTGCGTTTCATGCCCGGGGTATCCAGCATGAATTCCGGCAGGACCCGCAACAGGTGAATGGCGAGCGCCCGCTTCTTGAATTCGATCACTTCGCTGATACAGTCCTGGGTGTCGATGCCGATGTTGATCGGTGAGAATTGCGAGTTTATCAATTCGGGGAAAGTCGCCACTGCCGTCCATCGCGGGCAGCAACCGCCCTGCGCCATAGACCTTCACGAAACCTTCAAGATAGTCCTTGGCTCTCAGGTAGTTGCGGCCGGAGCGATGCGTCCATTTGTTTGCCTCAAGGCCGGCGAGAATTACCATGTCTTCCTTCATAAACGGCGCTTTAATCTTGAACACGGGCCCGTGTTTTTCAGCGAGCCCGGCAAACAGCGCAGATATGTTGCCGGTGCGGATATGCGGGCTGAATAACAGGTCGCGTATCGGAACGGTCGGAAGCGGCCGGGTCTGGATCGTGCGTCGCAGCGCCGGGCCTGCAAGGGTTTGGCTGATGGCTTCCGCGATGGCGCGGCCCAGCACGTCCATGCCGGAAATGGCCACAATGCGCTCCTCCGCCGCCTCGTCGAGGGTGAAGATAAAACGGAAGACATCGCAAGTGTGGATGAGAGAGACAAGGAAAATATCTCTCGGATCGGGAATTTCATTGTCGAAAATGACCTTGCTGAGTCGCGTCTTTACGAACTCCGTCTCATCTCCATCGTCAGCAGAATATGATTGGTTCTGCCAGGTGGTACGCGAGATAGTCCAGAACCCGCCTTGATGTTCGGTCACTATTCCACGCTCCGTCAGTCGTTCCAGGGTCGTATCGATGATCGATTCCGCGCGCGGGCTCAGCCGTTCAATCCAGAATTGAGTATTTCGTTGCGTCGGCTCCTCCCGGATTTCTTTAAGGAACCTCTAAAAATGCCATCCGTGGCATTTTCAGAGACGGAAACGGAAAAGTGCGATTTTCCGTTTCCTTCATTTTCAATCACTTACGTGATTAAAAATGGCAGCATATCCTTATGCTGCACGGGCACCTCTAATTTTTAGAGGTGCCCTTTAAGGGCGGAATCCAGGACGGGGTCGCCTGTTTCCGCGGAGTCGACAACAAAAAGAGACGCCAGGTCTGTATCGATACGCGAGGTTATTGACAGGTCCGCAAGCACGGCGCCGGCGATGGTGCATAAGTTCCTGCTTGATGGCCCGGTGGCTTGCGTCATTCGGATTGAACTTGTCCGTCATGCACATTTCCTGACCCCAGAACAGGGCTCCTGGTTTCAACACGCGGAATATCTCCGCGAAAGCGCCTTGCTTGTCCGGCGCATGGCACGTCGACTCGATTGCATAACCCGCGTCGAACGTGTTGTCTGCTATGACACTCATGTCCATAAAGCTGCACGCAACATACTCAACCATGTGGTCGAGGCGGCCTCGGCGTCCAGTTTTTTTGCTTTTTCAACCTGGACCTCATTGTTGTTGACCCCGACAACCCGGACACCGGACTCATGCACGATGCGACGCATAGGGCCGCCTATTCCACAGCCGATATCGACAACTGTCATGCCCTCTTGCAATTCCAGATTGGCGAGCATCAAGCGCTGATGCCGGATGATGGAGTCTTCCACTCTCTCATGGGGCGCCAAGGGAGCAAAATGCAGGGATTCGTTCCAACCGAACACCATGAACTCGTTGCAAAGCTCATAGTATTCTTTCACCGTTTCACTGTGGTCATAGCTGTTCGCTCCAACGCCATCCTGCGTCGCCCGACCGCTTCCCGGCCCGCCCGAAGGGAGCCACACAGCGACGCCAATACGGCGTTGCAGCCCTTGGCAAGGACTCGCCATTCCCGGCGGGCTGCGCCTTGTCTTGACGTCGCTGTGTGGCTCTGAACATGTCAATATTAACTGGAAAGGGTACTAGGTTGTGTTAACACTGGCGCGCCGCATCGCCGCTTTCAGCAACAGGAACGCAACCACTACCATGGACAATTCGAACACGGCAACGATGCCTTGGTTGATGGTAAATCCCTCCATGGCCTGAATGATTATTCGAGTGGACATAAGGCCGCCGGCTCCGAAGAAAGTGCCGGCAAGGGCTGCGACAGCCATCAGCCTGGAAGACAGGCCCGCCAGCGCCAGCAGCCCGGAACCTACCACAAGCCCCCCGTAGGTGGCGCGGATTTCCGTCTCGCCTGACGCGTTCATGGGCATAATACCCAGGGCCTCTCCCATAGTGTGGGGTTCAAAGAAGGTAAAGATGCCTGAGGCCATAAATATGGTTCCGATGACTGCAAGAAAAACCCGTTCAATGGTCAAAATGGTTCTGTCTGTCATATGTTTATCCTCGTGTCGTTTCAATTATCCGGCGCCGGGCATGCAACTGTGGCTTCTTGTTCATGTAACAGGAACGATCGGATGCCGATGTCCGGTTACCCGGAACTTGAAGCGCTTGTCCGGGCTGGTCTTTGGTAGCGGACTGAGTCTCAGCTTGTAGTCCTTCGGAACCAGTTCCAACCCCAGGTGGCGGGCGATCAACAGTATGTTCGCCGCCATCTGCAACTCGGTCCAGCGCGCGCCGCCGCAGATATGAGTACCGACTCCGAACGGAGCATAGGCATTGGCCCCGGCGTGTTTGTGCTCTTCGCGGGGTTCCTTATAGCGGTCGATATCCAGTTTCTCGGGGTCCGGGAAGTAGTCCTCCATGTAATGCGTTGCCGAAAACGCTACCATGACCGTGGAATAGGCCGGTATCTGGTAGCCCTCCACCTCAAAGGCGTTCATGGCGGTGCGCACGTGCATGGGTATGACAGGGTGCAGCCGCAGCACCTCCATGATGAAGCGGTGGGTCACATCGATACTGGACAGGGTAAAATCCGCGCCCACCGGGTCGCCGTCGGCAAACAGGGCATCCGCCTCGGCTGTGACCTGTTCCGCGTAGTGCGGGTGTTTAAAGAATTCGTAGATGGTGAAAGCCATGGCGCTGCCGGTGTAGTGGCCGGCGATAATCGGTGCGATGAATGCGAAGCCCAGGTCCGTCTCCGGCAGGAACGCGGGGTCCGAATGGTGCAGTTCCATCAGGTCGTCCACGAGATCGCGCCGCTTGCCCTCCCGTTGTGCGGGAGTGTGCGAGGCATGGATCTGGGCATACAGTTCCTGCACCCGTTTGCGGTAGCGGTTCATCCTGGGCGTGTGCAGGGTGAACTTCGGCAACAGACGCATCACGTGGACCAGCAACGCCCGGTATTCGAACTTAAGCAGGTCGTCGAGAATCTCGGAGGCCTCGATGCTGACGCTGAGCTGGGCGATCTGGTCGCCGATTAATCGCTGGCAGGCCATTTCGCCCGGCATCACCTTGCCGATGCCCCATTTTCCAAATGAGCGCCGGGCAAGGGCAATCAGGTCGCCCATGCGGTCCTCAACGACCTTGCGGGAATTGCCCGCCCGCACTGTCTTGCGCATGCGGAAGTGCTCGGCCCCGCCCATACTGGCGATGGAGCGCGCCGTTCCCCATTCGGACTGGAATCCTTCCAGGTAATCCCGGGTGCGCAGGACGTTACGGCCGTTCCTGCCGACCCAACGGTTCATCTCGGCGCCGGCCAGTATTACCATCTCCCGGCCCGGGGTTTTGAGTTTGAAAACCGGTCCCACCTCCCTGGTTTTTTCCGCCACGAACTTGGGTATATTCATTTCCCGGAATGCCTTCGAAAAGAGCATGTCCTTCAGGCCCAGCACCGGCAGGGTGCGGCCAGTGACCGCGCGCAGGCTTTCCGGCGGCCGGTAGGAACTGCGCACCGCATGGCCGATGGTCCTCCCGATCAGGTCCATGCCGCTGAACAGTTCGATGCGAGCCTCGGCGAGTTCGTATTCCTCCGGTTCCAGCATCGCGCGGAACCCGCCGCAATTATGCACCAGGCTGATGAGGCACATGTCTCGGGGGTCGGGAATCTCCTCGTCGAACAGCACCCGTATGATGCGCCCCTTGATTTCTTCACCGGTCCTACCGTGCACCATGGGGTAACGGCCGGAACGGGAGACCTTGCCGGACAGGGACCAGAAGCCGCCGGCATCGGCTTCGAATATGCCTTTTTTTACCAGGCGGTTGATTACAGTTTCGTTGATGTCATCGGCGTGTCTGGCGATGCGTTCAACCCAGAACTGCGGAGAATGTGTTTTTTTCTCACGGGAGATTTCCTTGAGCGCAAGGTCAAGCATCTTGTCTCCGGTAGGGGTTGCATCGACCAGGGCAAGGGCCTCCAGGTCGGTGTCGATGCGGTTCTCAAAGGCCAGGTTCATGAGAACACTGCCGGCCAGCGCGCAGGACATCCTCCATTCCGGTATGGCTATGAAATAGCCGGATTCATCGCTGTGCAGCAACAGGAGCAGTTCTTCAGCAAATCTCATTATGGGTTATCGCCAGATATTCACGATCGATATTCTCTCAAACGATCCGTTGCATTTACAATACGCATATCGTTCGCCGGACGATTTCCTCGCCCATCCAGGTCTTGCGGATCAGTTTTTTCTTCTGCAGGGAACTCCGGCTTGTGATGAAATACCAGCCTTCCGGGAACGGTGGGAGCGCTTCGACGTTATCCATGGAACAGGGATCGTTAATGGCTGAATATCAGCAAGCGGCAATTATATCATATAGCCAGCCCGCATTTCTCACCAGGTGATGCGCCCTCACTGGTCTTTTTCACGCCAGCGGGCACGTGCTCTCTCAACCGTATAACCCGATACGCTTTCGGTCGCAGGCACCCGCTGCCGTGAAAAATCCGCAGCGATCATCGCATCACCTGGTAAGAAATGCGGCCACGCAATGTATCGAGCATTGCCTCTTCTCCCGTTGCCTGTCCTTCAACGCTCCCGTCCGGCAAATTCCTTACCCATCCGGTAATACCCAGCAATTTGGCCTGTTCTCGGGCCGATTGGCGGAAAAATACCCCCTGCACAATACCGCTTACCTTGAAAGAAAAGGTTTTTTGCATAGTTGTGGGCACATTTGGCATTTTGAACTGGTCTGACCCCTTAAGAATTTTTGGTTGTGCGCCAAGCCTCCATCAAAAATGTTCAGGCTCTTTTGATTGAGGCTTGTCAGGTTTTAGGTTGGGGTGCTATATTAATTGCAATATTATGAACATTAACTTATGGATAACAAGGAGAGTATATTATGGCGTTGTCAGCTTACCCAAAGCCTGGGCAATTATTGATTTGTGATTTTTCCGATTTCGTACCACCAGAAATGACAAAACGACGCCCTGTTGTAGTGGTGTCGAGAAGGTCGAGGAAGTCGTTAACTTGTACCGTGGTGCCACTCTCAAGCAGCCCACCTGAAGAGTCCCAACCGTATCATCATTTAATGGATTCAGCCTCACTTGTAGGTAAATTTTCGGGAGTTGAAACATGGGCGAAATGTGACATGGTTACCACTGTTTCAATAAATCGTCTTGATAGGATACGGACAGGTCGCGATCATCAAGGTAAACGAATCTATTCAACGGCTCACATCACAGGGGAAGATTTTTTAGCAATAAAGGAGGGCATGAGATACTGGCTGAATCTCTAAATTATCCCGTTTCTCTCTTACAGTAATAATTATTCTTGACTATTGACTTGTAAAGCGCCATCATCGGTTTTGTTCCCGTAATATCCGGGCAAGTAAGACTACTTCGGTAGCAAACCCCATCGTTGGTGATGCCAAGCCTGCCGGGGTTTCGATAAGGCCTCTTCGGAGGCCTTTGGCATATTTGTAGCTCAAGTCGTAGGTATGTCCCAAGTGGCAAATTGTACAGGCTTGTCCTGGGAAAGCCTTTACAAGGCACTCTCCGGGGAACGTAGTTCTGCCTTTGGTACAATCCGAAACCTCAGATACGATGTGCGTTTTTTCGCCTCATGTGGGAGTAACTTACTGGTCATTTCTGGGATAACAGAAGCACAGGGAGCCAAAATGATTATAGAACTAATAAACCCATATCTATCAATCTTACAGATATAGGTGAGTTTAAGAGTTAGGGGGCCAACTGTAACTTGTTGATTTCATTGGTCGGGGTGAGAGGATTTGAACCTCCGGCCCCTGCCTCCCGAAGGCAGTGCTCTACCAGGCTGAGCTACACCCCGATATGGAAAAACGGGACAACCGCTGGATTGCCGGCGCCCGTATGCCGATTGCAGATGCGCACTCTACCTTACTATGCGTCTTGCGTCCACAACTCAACTGCGATCGATGGGGTCAGAGTAAAGTCACCCCGAATCCTGCCATCGGCCGGAATAACGAGGATTTACTCTTTCAGACGCGCCTGAATGGCCGCAATTTCTTTAAGATGCGATGTATCAACCGTCAAAAGAACGCCACTGCCTTTAGCCCGAAAAGGAATGACCATTGAAGGATCGGCAACAACTTGTTTTCTCCCGATCTTATGGGTGTCCTCGAATCACGCGCTCATCTTACCTCTTCAAACTGGCTTATTTTAACCTTCCCGTCAGGGAACTTTGCAGTGATCTCCAACTGCCCTCCCACTGCCTCAATATAGTTGCGCAAGGTCTGTATGTACATATCCGTACGACGCTCCAGCTTTGACACACTGGCCTGTTTTATTCCCAGGGTCCTGGCCAATTGCTCCTGGGATAAGGCGCGCGCCCGGCGCAGCTCCTGAAGCGGCATTTCATCCAGCATTGCCTGACTCAGGCCGGCTGCTTTCTCTAGCGATTCGGGACTCATCTTCGCCCGCAATTCAGAAAATCTTTTAGCCATGTTACTTCTCACCTGCTATTTCCTGTAAATGCTCGTCGTATAAATCATCGGCGACTGGCAGGTACTTGTCATACCAGTCATCATTGCCCGCTTTGTTACCTCCGATGAGAAGTATTGCCACACGCCTCGGGTCGAAGGCATAAAATATCCTGTACGGGTCGCCTTTGTGTTGAATTCTTAACTCCCTCATGCGGGAATACCGCGAATGTTTAATCCCGGAGGAATGTGGAAAAGGCAGGTTGGGACCTCTCGCTTCTAACAGCCTGACTTTGGCGTCGATCGAAACCTGCAAGTCCTCATCCAGCGTAATCCACCACTCCTCGAATTCATCCGTATACTCCACTTCATATTCCATACAGGGAATATAGCCTAAAGAGAATATTTTTCAAGTGGCGATTGCACCGGATACCGGTTGGCCGGTTCTATCCGAGCACCGTCAAGACAGGATATTCTCTGCCCTCAGCGCGCCCCTATGACAACACTCTTTGCCGGGCACCGCTACCGTCACACCCCCTGCAATCTGCCTTGCATCTGCAAACTGGTGAAAGATGGATTCCAACAAGGCAAACAAGGGTTGCCTGTTATAGAATAGGCATACTGCTATGATTGATACATCACCACTCACCGTACGGGATAACCTCAAATCAGCCTTGACCCGGGCCTGGTCGGAAGTGGCGCAGACCGGCGCCTGGTTGAGCGGCGAACAACGTCTTGCAATCGCAAACGAAGCCCGTAACGCGTGGAACTGCGAACTCTGCCGACGGCGCAAGGAAGCCCTGTCGCCCTACGCCGTCAAAGGCGATCATGAGCACCTTGGCGCGCTCCCCGATGCCTGGGTCGAGGCGGTACATCGAATAGTTACCGACTCCGGCCGAATCACCGAGAGTTGGTACGCTTCAATAATCGCGTCCGGTGTCACGGAAGACGAATTCATCGAACTGCTGAGCCTCGTCACGATTGTCACTGGTGCGGACACATTCATGCGTGGGATCGGGCTTCCGCCATTGGTATTACCTGCAACGGGAGAACAAGGCACACCGCCACGTAGACGGCCGGGCAGCGCAAAAACAGGGCCTGGATGGGCGCCGACAGTTGCTCCGGAAGACGCCGGCGCCGAACTCGGCGATTTTTATGAAACAGGTCCTGCCGCCTATATTCGACGTGCGTTGACCCTGGTTCCCGACGAAGCAAACCGTTTCTGGCCGCTTTTGAACCAGCTTTACCTGAGCAATCCTTTAAGAGTTGAACTCGAGGGTGTCGAGCGCGCAATCTCAAGGGCGCAGATGGAATTCATTGCGACTCGCACCTCGGCCTGGCTCGATTGTTTTTACTGAACTGCCAGTCATGCAATGCGGCTCAGTTTGAGCGGCAAACATACCGGCGACGAGTACGCGCTTGAGGAGGCGATCGGTAAAGGCTCGGGGGGTAGTGGTCTGCCACAGGGAGAGCTTCTCAATGACTTCGTCGAGGCGGTCTGCGCAGGTGATATCGCGCGCACGGCAACAGTCCGGCAAAAGATCGTCAAAGCAATGGGTGAGGCGGCGATGATTGATGCTGCGGCGGTCATCGCAGCATTTAACTGTTACCCGCGCGTTGCCGATGCTACGGGCATCCCCCTGGAGGACGCCAAGGCGGCTGCAACCGCAAGCATGCGCGCCGAACTGGGTTTGGATGAGCTTGATGTCCGCAAAGTAACGGGGTGACCCCATCTATCCCGAAATGCAGGGGTCAGAGTAAAATTTCTGACGAAATTCTTACTCTGACCCCGACTATCCTGCGACCTGCCTAATAGTTCCGCTCCGTAGCAAAGCGGGTCAGGGTGAACAGGGCATCCAGGTATTCGGATTGGGCCAGGCCGTCGAGAGCCTGTAGCGCGAGTTCGGCTTCCCGGCGGGCGCGGTCCCGGGTATACCGGATAGCCCCGGTCTCTGCGATCGCGGCGCGGATTTGCTCCAGGTGCTCCAGGCTGCCGCGCGTTATGGCGGTCCTTATAAGAGTTGCCTGTTCCTGCGAACAATGCCAGAGGGCATACAGCAGCGGCAGGGTGGGTTTGCCTTCGGCCAGGTCGTCGCCCATGTTCTTGCCCAGGATGTCGCTGGGAGCGCTGTAATCCAGTGCATCGTCAATGAGTTGGTAGGCTATGCCCAGGTGCCTGCCGTAGTCGGTCATGGCCTGTTCGGTCTGCCGGTCCTGCCCGGCAACAACGGCGCCGACCCGGGCCGCGGCCTCGAACAGTTTTGCCGTCTTGTTGTGGATGACCTGCAGGTAGCGCTGTTCCGTGGTTTCCGGGTCATGCCGGTTGATGAGTTGCAGCACTTCTCCCTCGGCAATGATATTGGTGGCATCCGCCATGATTTCCATGACGTGCATGTCGCCCGCCTCCACCATCATCTGGAAGGCGCGGGAATAGAGAAAATCACCGACCAGCACGCTTGCCTCATTGCCCCAGCGCTGGTTGGCGGTGGCCTTGCCCCGCCGCAGCATGGATGCATCCACCACGTCGTCGTGGAGCAGGGTGGCGGTGTGGATAAACTCGATGACCGCGGCAAGCTTTATGTGCAGGCTTTCACCATAGTCGAAACAGTTGGCGCTGAGCAATACCAGGGCCGGCCGCAGTCTTTTGCCGCCGCTGTTGACGATGTAGTGGCCCAGTTGGTCGATAAGCCCGATATCGGAATGCAGTTTTTCCTGTATCAGCGCGTCCACCGCCTGCATATCGTCCCTGATCAGCGCCTGTATGTATTCCAGACCTGTTTCCCCTGCCGGCACAGCGCTCATGGTAGTTCCAGTTTAAAGTACAAAGATGTTTGAACAGGGAAGAATTATGTTATAAAATTCCACGTTTACGGCGCGTAGTTATTGCGCCAGATTGAATCTTATCATAACGGGTATCAAGTATATGTATGCGGTCATAAAATCCGGTGGCAAGCAGTACAAGGTTCAGGAAGGCGATACCATCCGGGTCGAGAAGATCAATGCCGAGGAAGGTGGTGAAATCAGCCTGGATGAGGTACTGATGGTGGCCGACGGCGATAATGTTTCGGTAGGCGCCCCCGTGGTGGAAGGCGCGTCCGTGGCGGCAACGGTTGCTTCACATGGCCGGGGCGAAAAAATCAAGGTGATCAAGTTCAAGCGGCGTAAACATCACCGCAAACAGATGGGTCACCGGCAGGCGTATACGGAATTGAAAATCACCGGCATCAACACGCAGTAGAACACGGGAGCGGCACAATGGCGCATAAAAAAGCAGGTGGCAGTACACGTAACGGCCGGGATTCCCACTCCAAACGCCTGGGCATAAAACGCTACGGCAGCGAAACGGTCAAGGCCGGAAACATCATCGTCAGGCAACAGGGCACCCGCTACCATCCCGGGGTCAATGTCGGTTGCGGCAGGGACCATACCCTTTTCGCAACGGCTGACGGCATGGTGGTATTTGAACGGAAAGGGGCGAAAAACAGGACTTTTGTCAGTGTTCAGCCAACAGACTGATGTTATTTATCCGCAGATGACGCAGATTAACGCAGATTATATTTTGTAGAAAATCAATAGACGAGCTATCTTTGTTTGTCGTAGCAGAACACAGGCCCTGTATGTTTTCAAAAACTTCTGTTCATCTGCGGTAATCTGCGTTATCTGCGGATAAATCATCTGTGGACTTGTCTCAGAAACATGAAGTTCGTCGATGAGGCGACCATCCGGGTTGAAGCAGGCAAGGGTGGGGATGGCTGCCTGAGTTTCCGGCGGGAAAAATATATTCCCAGGGGCGGTCCGGACGGGGGCGATGGAGGCAACGGCGGCAGTGTTTACCTGGTGGTTGATGAAGGGCTCAATACCCTGGTGGATTTTCGCCATGCGCGTTTATACCGGGCCGGGAACGGCAAACCGGGCAGCGGCCGGGATCAGGTCGGGAAGAGCGCCGAAGACATCAGGATCAGGGTCCCGCTGGGGACCCTCGTTTATGACGATGACACCGATGAGTTGATTGGCGACCTGGTCGACAGGGACGATGCGCTGCTGGTTGCCTGCGGTGGAGAGCATGGCCTGGGCAATGCCCGCTTCAAGAGCAGCGTCAATCGGGCGCCCAGAAAAACAACCAGCGGAGGGGCGGGAGAGAGCAGGAACCTGCGGCTGGAATTGCAGGTGCTGGCCGATGCAGGCCTGCTTGGCCTGCCAAACGCCGGTAAATCCACATTCATCCGGCAGGTATCCGCAGCGCGCCCCAGGGTCGCCGATTATCCGTTTACCACGCTTTATCCGCACCTGGGCGTAGTGCGCCTGGGCGTGGACCGGGAAGTCGTTATCGCGGACATCCCCGGACTGGTGGAAGGCGCTGCCGATGGAGCAGGGCTGGGCGCCAGGTTTCTGCGGCACCTGTCCAGGACGCGCCTGTTGTTGCACCTGGTTGATATCGGTTTGCATGATGACATGCCGGAAACCGTCAAGGCAATCCGCGCCATCGAGGCCGAGCTTGCAGCCTGGGACAGTGAACTGGCAGACAAGCCGAGATGGCTGGTGCTGAACAAGATTGACATTGTGGACCCTGAAAAACTTCCGGAAATCCAGGCCGCGATAACCGGGGAAACGGACCGGCAACAACCCGTTTTTTGCATTTCGGCGGCAACCGGAGAGGGTTGCGACGCGTTGATTAAATCCATATTCCGGTGGTTTTCGGAACAGGAAACTGAACGGGGCTGAAAAAGGCGAACTTATGTCCAGAGCGGAAACTGCAGATAACGGGAAACAGCGCTGGGTCGTCAAGCTGGGCAGCGCCCTGCTGACCGACGACGGTTGCGGGCTGCGCAGGTCAGCCATCGCCGACTGGGTAGCCCAGATGGCGCAATTACGCGGGCGCGGGTTCCGGTTCATCATCGTCTCATCCGGCGCCATCGCCGAAGGCAGGGCGCGGCTGGGCTGGAACTTGCGGCGCGTCAGCCTGCACGAGCAGCAGGCCGCGGCTGCAGTCGGCCAGATGGGTTTGATCCAGGCCTACGAGTCCGCATTCCAGGGATATTCCATACACACCGCCCAGATACTGCTTACCCACGATGATGTTGCCGACCGGAAGCGTTACCTGAATGCCCGCTCCACCTTGCGCACCCTGCTGGAACTGGGCGTCGTGCCCATTATCAACGAGAATGACAGCGTCGCGACCGATGAGATACGCTTCGGTGACAATGACACGCTGGCCGGACTGGTGGCAAACCTGGCAGAAGCGGATCGCCTGGTCATCCTCACCGACCAGGCAGGTCTGTATGATCGCGACCCCGGCGAATTTCCCGATGCCGGATTGATCAGGACGGGGCAGGCCGGCGATCCGGCCCTGCTGGATTGCGCCGGTCCGGGAGGCGCGCTGGGCCGGGGTGGAATGCTCACCAAGCTCAAGGCCGCGGAGACCGCCGCCAAATCCGGGACGGAGACTGTAATCTGCTCAGGCCTGGAGGCTGACGTGTTATTGAGAATTGCAGCGGGCGAACAGGTCGGAACCCTGCTCGGTGTAGCGCGCTCTCCACTGGCTGCGCGTAAACAATGGCTGGCGGGCCACAAACGTCCCGCAGGTACGCTGGTACTGGATGACGGCGCCTGCAAGGTGCTGGCTGAACGGGGCAGCAGTCTCCTGGCCGTCGGGATCATCGCCGTTCACGGCGAGTTCAAGCGCGGAGAGATTGTCAGTTGCGCAGGCCGGGACGGCAGGGAGGTCGCCAGGGGGCTGGCCAATTATAATGCCGGCGAGACGCGCACGATAATGGGGCGGTCAAGCGACAGTATTGAAGAATTGCTGGGTTACGTGGACGATGAGGAATTGATCCACCGGGATAATATGGTTGTGTTGTAGGATAGATGGGGTCAGAGTAAAAATTCTTTGAATTTCTTACTCTGACCCCCGGATTCTTTTCGTCATGCCGGACTTGTTCCGGCATCCAGTGGAATACTGTGTCGCCCGGAGGGCGACCCTTTACAACGCGCGGATTCTCGCGTTCAGGCGACTCTTGTGCCGGGCCGCCTTGTTCTTGTGTATCAGCCCTTTGTTCGCCATCCTGTCGATGATGGGGACTGCAGCCTGGTAGGCGGCGGTTGCCGCGGTTTTGTCGCCGCTGTCTATGGAGTCGACCACCTTCCTGATGTAAGTCCTTAACATGGACCGGCGCGAGTTGTTGTGCAGACGGCGTTTGGCGGCCTGGCGGGCGCGTTTCTTAGCTGATGCAATGTTGGCCAAAAATAGCTCCTGGTAATCGGTTATTTCAAAAGACGGCATACTATGCGGTTATGCAGGCGTTTTGTCAATGTTTATCGGCGCTGTGTTAAGCTTGAGGTCATGAATCTGTCCGATATTAAGCAATGAAAGAGAAGCTTCTCAAATCCACCTTCGTAGTCGGCCTGATGACGACGCTGTCCCGGATTCTGGGACTGGCCCGGGATGTCCTGATCGGCGCCATGTTCGGCCCCGGGGCAGGGGTTGACGCGTTTATCGTTGCGTTTCGCATCCCGAATTTTTTACGCCGGATATTCGCGGAAGGCGGCTTCTCCCAGGCGTTTGTGCCGGTGTTGTCCGAATACCGGGAGCGGCGCAGTCAGGCGCAGGTCAGCGCTCTGGTGGAACATACCGCCGCGGTCCTGGCTTCCTGGTTATGCGTGACCACGGTCATCGGCGTTCTGGCCGCGCCGCTGCTGATATGGATCTTTGCCCCCGGTTTCGGCGGGGAAGAGGAAAAGCAGGCCCTCGCGGCCCGGATGTTGCGCATTACCTTTCCGTACATACTGTTCATTTCGCTCACCGCCATGGCGGGCGGCATTCTCAATACTTACCGGCGTTTTGCAGTGCCTGCGTTTACCCCGGTATTACTCAACCTGTCACTGATCGGCTGCGCATTATGGTTGACGCCGTATTTTCCACCTGAGCAGCGGATTGTCGCACTGGCCTGGGGCGTGTTTATCGCGGGCGCGGTGCAGTTGCTGTTCCAGTTTCCGTTTCTGCTCAAACTCAGGCTATTGCCGCTCCCCAGGTTCAACCGGGACCGGGAAGGCGTGGGCAGGATAATCGCGTTGATGATACCGACCCTGTTTGCAGTCTCCGTGACCCAGATCAACCTGCTGGTCGATACCGCTATCGCTTCTTTCCTGGAGACGGGCAGTATCTCCTGGCTGTATTTTTCCGACAGGCTGGTTGAGTTTCCCCTGGGAGTATTCGGCATTGCGCTGGCTACCGTCATCCTTCCCAGTCTTTCCGCGGAACACACGGGCAAGGATCATGCCGCCTTTAACAGGACCCTGGACTGGGCCTTGCGCTGGGTGATGCTGGTGGCGCTTCCGGCCGCCGCCGGTTTGATACTGCTGGGAGCGCCGTTGTTGACCGCGCTGTTTCAGTATAATGAATTTTCACGGCATGACGTACTGATGGCGCATCGCAGCCTGGTCATGTACGCAGTCGGCCTGCCTGCTTTTATCCTGATAAAAGTGCTGTCCTCCGGCTTTTTCTCCAGGCAGGACACAAAGACGCCGGTTAAAGTGGCCGTAGTTGCCATGGTGGCAAATGTCGTTCTGAACCTGCTGCTGGTTTTCCCCCTTGCTCATGCCGGACTGGCCCTGGCCACGTCCCTGTCGGCCTGCCTCAACGCGGCGCTGCTGTACCGGATATTGCGCAGGGAAAAAGGATTTGATACGGGTCCCGGCTGGCCCGGCTTCCTGGCCGCAATTACCCTGGCGCTGGCGGTCATGGCGCTGGGCCTGGTCTTTCTTGTCCCGGAGCAACTTTCATGGTTTCAATGGGATATGTATGAGCGTGCCGTTAATGTAGTATTATGCACGCTTGCCGGCGTCCTGGCGTATTTTGCCGTGCTGTGGCTGACCGGCCTGCGCCTGCGTAACATGCTGGCGTCTCAGGATTTATCCGCAGATGACGCAGATTAGCGCAGATGACATTAAGTATCTTTTTGTCTTATATTCAATAATGTTGCAGCACAATGATCCGGTTGGGTACGAAATATAAGGAATAACAAAAAATAATCTGCGTTAATCTGCGTCATCTGCGGATAAATTATGGAATTAATCAGGTATTCATATAATCTCAAGTCGCGGCATCGTGGCTGTGTTGCCACTATCGGCAACTATGACGGGATCCACCTGGGTCACCAGGCCGTGTTGAGGCAACTCAGGCGGCACGCGGAAGTGATGGGATTGCCGGCCATGGTGATAACCTTCGAACCGCATCCACAGGAGTTTTTCAGCGCGGTCAAGACGCCGACGAGGATTACCAGTTTCAGGGAAAAACTGGAAATGCTCAAACAGCAGAATATCGACCGTGTGCTGTGCCTGAGGTTCCAGCAGAGTATCGCCGACTTATCGGCAGAGCAGTTTATCGAACAGGTGCTGGTCGGCGATCTGTCGATAAAGCGTCTGATCATCGGCGATGATTTCAAGTTCGGGAAAAACCGGCGCGGGGATTTCCGGATGCTGCGGGAGTTCGGCAAACGGCTGGGTTTCGACGTGATCCTGACCGAGACCCACAGGCTCGACGGCGACCGGGTGAGCAGCAGCATCATTCGTGAACGCTTGCAGGAAAGCCGCTTTGAGGAGGCGCAGTTGCTGCTGGGCCGCTATTTCAGTATCAGCGGGCGCGTCGTACACGGCGCCAAACGGGGACGCCAGCTGGGCTTTCCGACGGCAAACATCAATCTCAGCAAACGGGCAGTCCCGTTACGGGGGGTGTTCGCGGTGAGCGTGAAAGGCGCCGATGAAACAACGCACCTGGGGGTCGCCAACCTGGGCACGCGCCCGGTGTTTGAGGAAAAGAAACTGCTGCTGGAAGCGCACCTGTTTGACTTCGATAAGATGATTTACGGCAGGCATATCAGCGTCGAATTTTTCAAGCGCTTGCGTGATGAGCGCAAATTCTCCTCGATAGACGAACTGGTGGCGCAGATCACGGCGGATATCAGAACAGCCAGAGGATTTTTCAAAATTCAGGGGTCAGAGTAAAAACCCATGAGATATATGATTAAAGCGCACATTCCGGTGGGTTTTTACTCTGACCCCGTCTATTGAGGGCTGATCCGGACATGGCGGATTATAAAGACACCCTGACACTGCCGAGAACGGACTTTCCCATGAAGGGCAACCTGGCGCAGCGCGAGCCTGAGATGCTGCGGCGCTGGCAGGAACAGGATATTTATGCCCGTGTCCGCCGGCACAGGGCAGGGCGGGACAAGTATATCCTCCACGACGGCCCGCCGTACGCCAACGGCGATATCCACCTGGGTCATGCCGTCAACAAGATCCTGAAAGATATCATCATCAAATCGCACAGCCTGGACGGCTATGATTGTCCCTACGTGCCCGGCTGGGATTGCCACGGTTTGCCCATCGAGCACCAGGTGGAAAAGAAAATCGGCAAGGCCGGGGTCCGGGTCGAGGCGCGCGCGTTCCGCGATGCCTGCCGCGAGTACGCGCAGAAACAGATAGACAGGCAGAAGGCTGATTTCAAGCGCCTGGGAGTACTGGGAGACTGGGATACGCCTTACCTGACCATGAATTACCGCACCGAAGCCGATATCGTGCGGGCGCTGGGTAAAATGATCGAAGCCGGACACCTGGTCCAGGGCTTCAAGCCCGTTTACTGGTGTATGGACTGTTCTTCGGCCCTGGCGGAGGCGGAGGTCGAATATATAGACAAACAGTCTCCGGGAATAGACGTGTGTTTTCCCGTCATCGATGAAGAGGCCGTTTTCAGCGCCGCGCCGGGACAATGCGACGACCGTGGAAAGGGCGATATGTCCCTGGTTATCTGGACGACCACGCCCTGGACCCTGCCGGCCAACCAGGCGGTGGCCCTTAATCCTGAATTAGATTACGTGGTCGTGCAATGCGAATCACAACGCGGCCGGGAACGGTTGCTCCTTGCAGAGAAACTGGCGGTTTCGGCCCTGCATCGTTATGGCATGGAGGATTACCGAATCCTGGTTTCACTGAAGGGTACGCAACTCGAGGGTATGCAGTTGCAACACCCGTTCTATGATTATCATGTCCCGGTAGTCCTTGGCAATCATGTAACCCTGGAAACCGGCACCGGCGCCGTCCATACCTCTCCGGGACACGGCGTGGATGATTATAACGTGGGTATGCAGTACGGCCTGCCCGTAACCAACCCGGTAGCCGATAACGGCTGTTTCCGGGAGGATACGGGACTGTTTGCCGGTGAGCATGTGTTCAAGGCCAACTCCCATATCATTGAGGTGCTCATCGACAGGAAAAGACTGCTGGTTGAAACCACGGTGCGGCACAGTTATCCCCATTGCTGGCGGCACAAATCCCCGGTCATCTTCCGCACCACGCCCCAGTGGTTTTTCAGTATGGATGCGCAGGGGTTACGCTCCGGCGCCGTGAAAGCGATCAGCCGGGTGCGCTGGACGCCCGACTGGGGCCGCCAGCGTATCCATGACATGGTCAGCGAGCGCAGCGACTGGTGTATTTCCCGGCAACGCACTTGGGGCGTACCGATAGCGGTATTCGTTGACAGGGAAACGGATGAGTTGCACCCCGACACACCGCGCCTGATCGAGGCCGCCGCGCAAAAGATAGAGGAGACGGGTATCGATGCCTGGTTTGAACTCGATGCCGCAGAGTTGCTCGGCGCGGACGCGGCACGTTACCGGAAAGTAACGGATATACTGGACGTATGGTTTGATTCGGGGGTTACTCACGCCACCGTGCTGGGGCGTGACGAAAGACTGGATTTCCCCGCCGATCTCTATCTCGAGGGATCGGACCAGCACCGGGGCTGGTTCCAGTCCTCGTTACTGACTTCCGTCGGGATCAACAGGCAAGCTCCCTACCGCGGCGTACTGACCCACGGTTTCACCGTTGATGCCAAGGGCATGAAGATGTCCAAGTCCCTGGGCAACGTCATAGCGCCGCAGAAGGTCATGCAGACCCTGGGCGCAGATATCCTCAGGTTATGGGTTTCGGCCACGGACTACCGGGGCGAGATGAACGTGTCTGATGAGATCCTGAAACGTATGTCCGACGCCTATCGCCGTATCCGCAATACTGCCCGTTACCTGTTGGCAAACCTGGACCGGTTTGACCCGGACACCGATTGTGTGCCTGCCGGAGACCTGCTGGAACTGGACAAGTGGGTGCTGGTTGAAACCACCAGGTTGCAGGAAGAGATTATTCGGGCTTACGGCGAGTTCCAGTTCCACCTGATTTACCAGAAGCTGCATCATTACTGTGTCGTGACACTGGGAAGCTTCTACCTTGATATCATCAAGGATCGTATGTATACCCTGCAGCGGGACAGCCTGCCGCGGCGTTCGGCACAGTCTGCCCTGTACCACATCGCCGAAGCTTTCGTGCGCTGGCTGGCGCCGGTACTGAGTTTCACGGCCGATGAAATCTGGCAACACCTGCCTGGCCGGCGCAGTGAATCCGTCTTCCTGGAAGAGTGGTACGGGGACTTTCCGGACGTGAGCGTTACGGATCACTGGACCGGTGTCATCAAGGCGCGTGAAGAAGTCAGCAGGGAACTGGAACGTCTGCGCACGGAAGGCGCAATCGGTTCGTCCCTGGACGCGGAAGTTGAGCTCTACTGCAACGACAAGCTCAGGAGCGACCTGGATTACCCCGGAAATGAGTTGCGCTATATCTTTATTACCTCCCGTGCGGATGTCCATGCAGGTTCGGAGCGGCCGGATGACGCCCGGCAGAGTGAACTGGACGGACTATGGATAAAGGTAACGGCTTCGACACACGGCAAATGTGTGCGCTGCTGGCACCGCTGTGAGGATATCGGCGTTGACCCGGCGCACCCGGAGTTATGCGGCCGCTGCGTGCTCAACGTCGATGGCGCAGGAGAAACCCGTTGTTTTTCCTGATGTGTGGGATGTGTGGGGTCAGAGTAAAATCATGACCATTGGGGTCGATGGCAGGGTCAGTGAGGATTTTACTCTGACCCCTGAATTACTTTCTAATCAAATGTTTATTGATTTATATCAATGTTGATTATTATAAATTATGAATCCTGTATATCCTGTGCATCCATGTTAATTTCTGTCCATCCTGTATATCCATGTTAATTCCTGTCTGATGAACACTTCAAATCTTAAGTGGCTCTGGCTCACACTGCTGATCGTCGTCCTCGACCAGGTGACCAAGTCCGTAGCCGTCCAGTGGCTGACGTTAAACCAGGCGCACCCGGTATTTCCGGGCTTCAACCTGACCCTGGTGCACAATCCCGGCGCCGCCTTCAGCTTCCTGCGGGACGCGGGCGGCTGGCAGCGTTACTTCTTCATCGTATTGACCACGGTCATCAGCGTTGTCCTGCTGGTCTGGCTGGCGCGTCTGCCGGCCGGCCGCGCATTGCTTGCCTGCGCCCTGGCCCTGGTTATCGGCGGGGCTGCCGGCAACCTGTGGGACCGGCTGCAATACGGCTACGTCATTGATTTCATTGAGGTCTATTACGACAAGTGGTCATGGCCGGTGTTCAATATTGCTGATTCCGCCATCACGGTCGGGGCATTGCTGCTGATCCTGGACTCGTTCAACGGTAGCAAGGTAACAGGGTAGCAGGGTCAGATTTTGCTATCAGAAAAATCTGTCTGGCGGAAATGATGCCACTTCTATTCCCGCCCGCCGTAAAGAGGAATTCAACCGGGAGATAGTTCGGTTTTACGACAGCCGGAACGGCAGCAGCATGTTCACCTTGATGGCGGAGTGTTCGCTGGACCTGAACCTGCGTTTTGAATTCAGGCTGCGGCAGCATAATCTGCACCCGTGAAGAAAATGAACTGCACATCTGTCAGGTCAGCCGCATTGAAGTCCTGCAGCGTGATCTCTCCGCCGCCTTGCGCGGACAAATCGATGATGAGATCAGCCCCCTCTTGCCGGGTTACCATATCTGCCGCAGATTGAATATCCGCAAACGCGCTGAGATCGATTTTATCCTCACCCGCGACAAAGTCCGTCACCAGGTCGTTCCCGTTCCAGGGAGCGAAGACGAAAACATCGGCGCCTTCGCCACCAGACAGGCGGTCGTTTCCGCCGCCGCCGTCAAGCAGGTCAGCGCCGGGGCCACCAGATAATTCGTCATCGCTGCCAAGCGCCAGACCCAGGAGCAGTGATGGTTGAGACGGACCATGGTCCGTGACGGAAGCAGCGTCAGCATCACCATTGTCATCACCGAGGTCAACCTGCTCGTCAACGTCACCGCCGCCGCTCCGAACATCGTCTTGCACCGGACCAGCTTCACCGTTGCCGTCATCGACGACAATTATACCGCCTTCAGGCACGCCGGGGAGGAAAGACGACGAAAGAAAATCGCCCATAAGATGGTCATCCCCTGCGCCGCCTTCAAGGACATCATTGCCGGGGCCGCCTGTAAGCCAATCATTGTCTGCGCCGCCGGACAAGCGGTCCTCGCCGTCGCCGCCATTAAGATGGTCGGCGCCCTCGCCCCCGGCCAGTTCGTCGTTGCCGGCGCCGCCTTCCAGCAGGTCCATGCCAGGACCGCCGAGCAGTTCATCGTTCCCGCCGCCGCCACTGAGCTGGTCGTTCCCGCCGCCGCCGTCCAACTTGTCATCACCGTAGGTCAACTCGGTTATGACAAGCAACATCTGAAAATGGATAAACGCATCACTCGGATCATCACCGGGCGCGAGCGCCACGATACCGCCGCTCCCTTCCGGGGCGCCACCGTCCGCCAGCGAGACTGCGTCGCCCGCTGCCACATCAGGGCCGGCCACAAAAACCGTCGCCAACAGCCCCGGGACAAACACCAGCGAACTATCGCCGAACAGCAAATCATCATCATCCCCGCCCAGCAATACATCGTCTCCGGCGCCGCCTTCAAGCCAGTCATTGCCGGGTCCGCCGCGCAGCGTGTCATTACCCGCGGCCAGTTGGTCGGCGAGGTAGGTCAATACGACGTCACGAGTCAGCACGAGCGGCGGCGCTGTCGCGGGGCTGGCGTCATCCGCCGACCCGCCCGCAGCCATGTTCACAACGCCCCCCGTGAACTCGGCCAGGCCAGTGTTGTCAACAGCGACTGCGCTGGTTAGCAGCAGGCGACCGGGGAATAACGGCGCGGCGTTGTCCCCAAGCAGCAGGTCAGAACCGGGGCCGCCCGCGATATGGTCGTCGCCGAGGTTCCCGACCAGGAAATCAGCGCCGCCCCGGCCGCGCAGCATATCGTCACCGCCGCCACCGCTGAAGTCGTCGTCCTCCGCTCCGCCGCGGAACACGTCATTACCTTCTCCGCCCACCAGTTCTACGCGGTGCGCGCTGTCATCCTCCGGGGCAACCACCCTCAGCAGGTAGTTTCCGGCGTGGTCCTGCATGGGATTGCCGCCGTAAGCGCCGGCGCTGATATAATAGACACCATCGGCTGGCGGAGAAAATGTCAGCATCGAGTCCAGCCTTCCCGCGTCGAAGTCAACGTCGTCATTTACGGCAACCTGCTCACCGTCCGCATTGAAAATGCTCAGCACGGTGTCCGCCTCACTGTTCCGGTCGGCGCCGCTGAGGCTGATTTCATAAGTTTTCCCCGCCAGCAGTTCGACCTTCACCCAGTCCCGGTCTGTGTTGCTGGCAAAAACTCCTTTGAAGCCTGCGCCAACGGCCAGGGTATAGGGAGTCTCCGGACTTGCCGGCGCGTCTGCGCCCGGTGTTTCTTCTATGTAAGCCATGTTTTTTCCTCGGGTCTCTTATCGGAACATCGGGCAAAGCGTCCGGCTTTTGTAAAAAACCGTCACTTCCCGTTCAGTGTCCAGTCGTAATCATCATCAAAGCTGTCAAAATTATCCAGGGCCGCGGCCAGCTCCGGTCTGGCGTACCGTTTCAGGTGCGCAAACACCCCCGCGTCATTGCCGCCGAAGTCCTCCTTGAACCAGTCGTAAATGCTGGAGATTTCCAGTTTTCCGTTTTTGACCTGTGCGCCGCGCGGATGGTTGATATAGTCCGTTGCCCCTTGTTCAAGGAGTTGTTCCAGGTTGTCTGCGCGATAGGCCTGCGCAGCCAGGTTGGGGCAACCCAGGCTGGCGCAGTTCACCGCGTAATGGATCCTGGGGTCTTTCCATATGGGCCGCAGTATGCCGTGCTCGATCTGGTTCAGGGTCAGTTTGTCGCCTTGCAAGGGAAACAGTTCCAGGTTCCAGGGGCCGTAATCGATGAGGCCGCTCTTGATATCCTTGATCGAATCAACCGGATAACGCGGCACGATGACAAAGATCGTGAGTGCGTTGTACAGGTTGATCCAGTAGGCCATCTGCTCGTTGCGGGAATAGGCGCGCGGGTCGGTGCCGGCAAGACTTTTCAGGTAGGAGGACAGTTGCTTGCGATCTGCCTCGTTTGTTTTCAGCGCGGCATAGTCAAACAAGGTGAATCCCGGAAGGGTCATCGGTGACCAGGTAGGTATCCAGTAACGCCTGCCAGGGTGCGTGGTCTATCACCGCGCGATTGGTTTCATCGCTGACATTCCATTTTTCGATCACTTCCGCTTTCTGGGCGGCGTTGGCAGCCGACGCGGTGAGCAGCAGGGAAACAAGGAGTGTGGTTGCGGAAAACTTTTTTTTCATGTTTGAGCTACCTCTGTTACCGGTGTTGGCGAAACTGCCGCCAGCGCAGTTTGAAGATCATGCGCAGGATGCCGGAACTGGCCAGGATCGCGCCGCGCAAGGTACCGCTGACCTTGGACTTGCCGATACGCGCCCGGGTATCTACGGGCACTTCCACCGTAGTCAGCCCCGATTGAATGGCCTTAACCTGCATCTCTACCGTCCAGCCGAAGCGCGTGTCTTGCATGTCCAGGCGCGCGAGCGCACCAGAGCGGACGGCGCGGTAAGGCCCCAGGTCGGTGACCTGCTGTCCCCACAGGCGCCGGATGACGGCGCAGACAATGCGGTTGCCCAGCGCCTGGCCCGGGGCCAGCGCGCCCCGCGCCAGGCGGCCCAGGGCGCGTGAGCCGATAACCAGGTCCGCGCCATTAGCTATACAGTCCAGCAAAGTGGTCGCTTGATCCGGGTCAAAGGCATGGTCGCCGTCGATAAAGATGACAACGTCCGGGGATCGCAAGGCGCCCAAGGCAGCCAGACAGGCATTGCCATAGCCCGGTTTCGGTTCATGCGCCACCTGCGCGCCGGCCTCCCGTGCGCGCAGGGCGGTGTTGTCAGTGGAGCCGTTGTCGCCAACCACCAGTTCATCCACCACCGCGGATTGGTCCTCGTTACGCAACGCGAGCAGCCCGGAGACGACCAGGCCGATGGATTGCTCCTCATTCAGGGCAGGTATCACGACCGCGACCGTCAACTTCCGGTACATGGAAATTCCAGGTTAAAACGCATGGCGGGTGGTCTCCCTGAGACCCGTCATTGCGGTTATTTTGCGCCCAGCTTGTAAAAGTCGAAGTTGAACGAGGCAGCGCCCATGATCGCGTTAAAATCAGCGGTGTTGCGCCCGTCCACGATGCTGAACCAGTTCAGCCCCAGGCTGACCCGGTCGGTCAGGTTCAATGTTCCGCCTACCGAGATACGGTCCACGTCTTCGTCGGTCTCCGGGAAACGGGCCGGGCTGAAGCCGGCGCCGCCGATATCCAGGTCGCCGTCGGCCATGGTTTTGTGGTACTGCGCCTGCAGCGTCAGCTTCGGCGAGACGATCAGGTAGGCGGAGAAGTTCAGGTAAGTCTCGCCGGGTACGTTGTTGCTGCGTTCCCGGCGGCCTGCCTCGCCGGACAGAGCAAAACGCCCGTCGATAACCTTGCCCGCCAGCAGGGACGCCTCAAATCCGTCGCCGCCGTCACCGATGGCGTGGGGATAACCGGTGTCATAGTCCCCGGCAATGATGCCGGCGACACGTACCGCAACGCTTGGCATGCCCGTTTCGCTGACGTCTTCATCAATCACTCGCCAGGTCAGCCCGATGGTGGTGTCGATCATGCCGTCGTCACCCGGCCCGACGTCCCTGTCCACGTCGGAATGCCCGCCTTGTACGTCGAGGGCCAGCGAGTCCGTGAGGCCGTAGTTGAGCGAAACAAAAGTCGTGCTCTGTTCAATGCCCTGAAACGGGAGATCCCGCTTCTCCTTGCCGCGGTAGAACTTCTCGGCATCCTGGTACACGTGGGCGACACTTAAGGAACCGGACTTGGGTATCGGCAACCAGGGTGTGCCTTGCGCCCAGGCCGGGGAACTGATGGCAGTGATGAAAAACAGGATAATTACATATCGCACTGGAGGTCTCCTTAACGCTGCATCAGCCGTTGATGTTAAAACGCCGGGTCAGGTAGTATTGCACCATTTCCTGTTCGTCAGGCCGGCCGGCGCAGTCGCCCGCTTTCTCGCCCGGGCACAGGACGCTGATGATGGCGTCGTTCTCCGAGGTTTCAAGTTTCAGCTCGGAACGGGTGCGCAGGCTCTCCACCAGTCCGCCGGCCAGGCTGTCGCCGACCTGGTCGCGCTTGACGGGGCAGGCCGGACGGCTGCAAGCGACCTTTTTGAAGAACGCGATCTTGCCCTGCTTGTACAGGTTGCCGAACTGGCTCACGCTACCGCCACTGCCGGCGCTGATGGAGCCGGATGCGATCACGGTGGGGGCAAGCGCCAGGGTACAGACCACGGACCAGGCAACCATGCGCAGTGATTGGTTGAGTGATGGTGCAAATTTTATCATTGGTCTTTCTCGCGTTAAACATGACAGGGACCGGCAAAGCCGCTGCAAGGATAGAGACACCGTCCGCTGGAGTCAAGCTTCCGTTTACCGGCTACCGTTTACCGGCTACGGGTGCGAACGAAAGTGTGGTCAAACTCCTTACCGTCCCCGCGCGGGTTTATCCCTGTAAGAAACCCGAAGCATCACCGGGGTCGGAGTAAGAATGTCGAAGACATTTTACTCCGACCCCATCCATCATGCAGGCCGCCCCCCCGTTTTCACGGGGGCAGGCTGAGGACACCTTGCAAGGTGTCCTCAGCCGATGAGCGCCCCCTCGCCGGTGGAGAAGATAATGTCGGCATCGGTGAGTTGGTCCCGGTTCACGCCGTCCAGGGTCACGCGCCCGCCGCCGTGGGCGCTGAGGTCGATGATTACGTGGTCGGGATGTTGTTGCAGGGTGAGGTCCTCGAGGGAGTCGAGGTCCTCGAAGGCGCCCAGGTCGATGCGGTCGTCTCCTTGGGTGAAGTCGGTCACGGCATCGTCCCCGCCGCCGGGGGCGAAGACGAAGGCATCGGCCCCGGCCCCGCCGGTGAGGGTGTCATTGCCCGGCCCGCCGGCCAGGGTGTCGTTCCCGGCCCCGCCGGTGAGGGTGTCATTGC
Source organism: Gammaproteobacteria bacterium (assembly GCA_028819495.1). Lineage (GTDB taxonomy): Bacteria > Pseudomonadota > Gammaproteobacteria > Eutrophobiales > Eutrophobiaceae > JAAXHV01. The sequence goes on from JAPPLI010000175.1 coordinate 38,814, forward strand.
CCGGCCCGCCATCGAGGGTGTCGTTCCCGGCCCCGCCGGTGAGGGTGTCATGGCCCGGCCCGCCGTTGAGGGTGTCGTTCCCGGCCCCGCCGGTGAGGGTGTCATTGCCCGGCCCGCCGGCCAGGGTGTCGTTCCCGGCCCCGCCGTTGAGGGTGTCGGCGTGGGGCCCGCCGCGCAGGGTGTCATGGCCGGCCCCGCCGTCCAGGGTGTCGTTGCCCTTGCCCCCGAACAGCCGGTCGTCCCCGGCCCCGCCGACAAGGGCATCGTCCCCCCCGTCCGGCCCGCCGTAGAGGGTGTCGTTCCCGCCCCCGCCGGTGAGTATGTTGTCCCGGATATCCCCGGCCAGCACGTCGTCGTGGTCCCCGCCGCGCAGGTGCTCGATGTCGGGCACGGTGACGGTGTGTATTGTGCCGTCCCCGTCGGTGACGGTGAGGGTGTCCGCGCCGGCGAAGGTGTCCCCCGCGGCGTGCCCGCCCCGGGCCGTGCCGTTGTGCAGGCGCACGGTGACGCCGCTATCCGAATACCGGTAGGAGGCGGTGT
>JAPPLI010000017.1 GCA_028819495.1 Gammaproteobacteria bacterium
GGCGAATCCGTCCAGCCACTCATGGGTCATCTCTGTTTCCGACAGGGTCAGCGCCAGGGTGAACCAGCGCGGGACGGCTGCCATGGCGGCCATGTCGCTGAGGTTCACGGCCAGGGCCTTGTAACCGATGTCGGCGGGGTCGGCGTCGGGGAAAAAATGGATGCCCGATACCATGGTATCGGTGCTGACGATGAGGTGGAAGTCAGGGTCCGGTTCCAGCAGCGCCGCGTCATCCCCTATACCGAGCGTGACTCCCCGTCCTGCCGGAGTCAACCCGGCAAAATATTTTTCGATGGCTTCGAATTCGGTCAAGGACATTACACTAAAGCGTCCCTTCGGAACCGGCGCTACACTGGATTCCCGCTTGCGCGGGAATGGGCAGGAAGGTCTGAAGCGGCCTCGGGACGCAGCCGTTGCGCAGCCTGGTCCAGCACACCGTTGATGTATTTGTAGGAATCCTCTGCCCCGAACATGCGCGCCAGTTCGACAGCTTCATTCAACACCACGCGTAACGGCAATGCCGGCTGGTGCATGAGTTCATACATGCCCAGGTGCAGTACGGCTCGGGTGACCGGGTCCAGTTCCTGCAATGGCCGGTCCAGGAAAGGGGCCAATGCATCCCGGATCTCTCCTGAATTAGTGGAGACGCCGGACAGGATCTCGCGGAAATATTCCCCGTCGGCCTTCTTCAATTCCTTTCTATCCTGTTCAAACTCCGAGATAATTCCGGTCATAGGCTCCCCGGTCAGAAACCACTGGTACAGGGCCTGCACGGCAGAGCGCCGCGCCCGCACTCGCGCCTGAGGGGGATTGTGTGCAGCGGCAATCATCTGCGTAAATCCATGCCCCAGCATGCCTTAAGCAGGGGTGCGTCACCTGCGGATGTTATAAACAAACTTCCAGTCCTCATTGAAGCGGCGGACATCCACCAGTTCCAGTTCATGGCGTTCGTCCATAGCGGTGATGACGGGCAGATCCATCATGTCGACGGCAGCAGCGCCCAGTATGATCGGCGCCTGGTAGACTACCAGTTCATCGATCAGGCCATGATGCAGCATGTTCCCGGTCAACTTCGCTCCCGCTTCCAGCAAGAGGTCGTTCACTTCATAGGTCTTCGCCAGTTCCCGCAAAACGGTATGCAGGAAATCGTCTTCACCGCCATCGATGAACCGTACCCTGGCTCCGGCCCGTTCCAGCCTCCCATGAAGCAGATCATCCTCATTCCTGGTGAACAGGACAGTCGTTCCGTCCCGGCCGAGCATTTGCGCCCCGGCGGGGAACCTCAGATCCCTGTCAAGTACCACTCTCAGGGGTTGCCTGCCCCCGGTATTCACATCGCGTACGTCCAGGCGAGGGTCATCGGCCAGTATGGTATTGATACCGGTCATAACGGCTGAACTCGCCGCGCGCAACTCCTGCACGTCGCGCCGGGAAGCCGCCCCGGTTATCCACCGGCTCGCCCCACCGGCCAGCGCCGTCTTGCCATCCAGGCTGATGGCGGATTTGGCGCGCACATAAGGCCGCCCGCGCGTCATCCTGTAAAAGAAACCCTTGTTGAGTTCCGTTGCCGGTTGTTCCATCAGTCCGGTCTCGACCCTGATGCCGGCGTCCGCCAATGCTTTTATCCCTGCGCCCGACACCTGCGTATTCCGATCGCGCGCCGCGATCACGACCCGGCTGATACCCGCCCCGATGAGGGCTTCGGTACAGGGCGGAGTCCGCCCATGGTGGGAGCAGGGTTCGAGCGTAACGTATGCAGTGGCGCCGCGCAGGTCACAGGAAGCGTCACTCAGCGCGTTGATCTCAGCATGGGGCTCACCGGCCCTGCGGTGCCAGCCGCTGCCCACGACCTGCTCGTCCCTGGTTATGACACAACCCACCCTGGGATTGGGGTGGGTGGTGAAACGGCCCTTTTCCGCCAGTTCCAGGGCGCGGGTCATGCGCGAGGTGTCGGCTGCGCTCCAGTTCACTTCAGTCCTTGGGCTCGTTGAGCAGGTCCAGTTGGGATTTTTTCAGTTCCGGGGGCATTTCATCTTCCAGTTTCTCTATCTCATCCAGGAACGCCCTGACATCGGCGAAACTCTGGTACACGGAAGCAAACCGGAGGTATGCCACCTGGTCGACGGCTTTTAATTCTTCCATGACCCAATCTCCCACTTTTCTCGACTTTACTTCCCTGTCGCCCAGGGACCTCAGCTTGTGTTTGATACGGGCAATGGCAATCTCGACCTGCTCCATCGGGACCGGCCGTTTCTCCAGGGCGCGTTCAATGCCGGAACGCAGTTTCTCCTCGGTAAACTGCTCGCGCCGGCCGTCGGATTTGATAACCCTGGGATAATTGAACTCAGCCGCCTCATAGGTGGTGAAACGTTCCCTGCATTCCATGCATTCACGCCGGCGCCTGACCAGGTCGCCCTCGGCAGCCATCCTCGAGTCTATGACCCTGGTATCCTCAAATGAACAGAACGGGCAACGCATAATGGCGTCAATTATACGTTAAAAATGATGTATATTTGGTTTTGCCAGGTTGTCTCGCGCAGCAACACATAATTCGTGATAAAGTGTCTTTTAATATCAACGGTGGCAAAATGGCGACATCCGTAAAACTTGACGAAGACTTGAAATGCCGTGTTCAACGCCTGGCTGGAGTAAGACATCGTTCAGCGCACTGGATTATGCGCGAAGCGATTCGTGATTACGTAGAACGTGAGGAAAAGCGGGACGCTTTTAAGCAGGATGCGTTACACGCTTGGGAAGCGTACCAGGAGAATGAACTGCATCTGACCCAAGCGGAAGCTGATGCTTGGTTGGCGAAACTGGAAGAGGGTGATAACAGGGAAGCGCCCAAGTGCCACGTCTGATATGGTCACCGCTCAGGAATACTGCCATGGCCCAATCGGTTGACGATTACGAGTAGGGGGAAGAAGAGCGGGAGTTCATGCGAGCGGTAGTAGTCGGCATGTCGGACCTGGAGGAAGGTCGTGAAGTGTCTCTGGACGATGCGATGACAAGGCTGGGACTGAAATAGCGTCATGGCCCCCAACGGGTAAGGGGCAGGATGTTGTTCTCTCTTGACATGGTTCAATGATAATCTATACTTTCATTGTTCGATAAAATCATCATTGATAGTTCATGAAAGAGTTCGTTACAACAATTACTCAAAGAAGCCAGGTGACTATCCCTGCCGAAGTGCGGCGTGTACTGGGCGTAAAACCCAGGGATAAGGTCGCTTTCACCATTGAAGATGGAGGAGTTCGTCTGGAATCGGCCCCGTTCAGTCTGGAATCGGCTTATGGATCCGTTAAATCTGTTGAAATGCCGGAAGACTTCGCCAAAATTTCCCGTGAAGTCAAGGACGCCAAGGCCGAGAAGACCGCGCAGGAACTGGGTGAGGGATGAGGTTCCTGGACACGAACGTCATTCTTCGGTATCTGACCAGGGATGATGAGGCGAAGGCCGATGCCTGCTATAGACTCTTCCAGGCAGTCAAGCAGGGAGTGGAGGAATTGTTTACCTGTGAATCAATCATTGCAGAAGTTGTTTACGTGTTGTCTTCCAGCCGCGCTCCATATCAACTCAGTCATAGTGAAGTAAGAGATCGGCTGCTCCCGATACTGTCCCTGCGAGGGCTTAAAATTCCACAGAAGCGTACTTACGTGCGGGCACTGGACCTTTATGCAACTTCCCCTTTTCTCGACTTCGAAGATGCCGTAGCCGTGGCGCACATGGAGCAGCGGGACATTTTGGAGATTGTCAGCTACGACAAGGATTTCGATCGTATAGCGGGAATCCGGAGAATAGAACCGAAATAAGGTGTCGCCTCTACCT
>JAPPLI010000194.1 GCA_028819495.1 Gammaproteobacteria bacterium
TTAAACCCCTGACAGGAGAGGTTCTATGGAATCAATTATCAGTTTTTCAGCCTTGGCGGCCGGCATCATGATCGGTCTGGGAGCTTTGGGCGCCGGCGTGGGCATCGGTATTCTGGGGAGTAAATTCCTGGAAGGCCTGGCCCGTCAACCTGAACTGGCGGGCGTCCTGACGCCCCGGATGTTCCTGATGCTGGGCCTGACCGACGCGGTGCCGATTATTGCTATCGCATTTGCCGCGTTCCTGATGTTTGCCAACCCGTTCGTGGTCCAGTATGAAGCGACCGATCATGCAGCCAAGGTCAGTGAAGTCGACCCGGAACAAACTGAATGAATATTAACCTGACACTGATCGGCCAGGCGATTTCATTATTCATATTCGTCTGGTTTTGCATGAAATACATCTGGCCGCCGATCATCAATGCCCTGCAGGAGCGCGAGAAACGCATTGCCGACGGACTTGCAGCCGCCGATGCGGGACAGGACAAGCTAGTCGAGGCTGACCGGCGCCTGGTGGAACTGGTGGACGAGGGCAAGCAGAAAGCCAACGAGATCATTGTCCAGGCGCAAAAACGCGGGGACGAGATCCTGGAAGAAGCCAAAAACGCAGCCAGGGTGGAGGGCGACCGCCTGATCGAAGCGGCACACGCCGAAATAGAACGGGAGCGCACCCAGGCCAGGGACGACCTGAGGCAGGAAGTGGCCGTATTGGCGCTGGCGGGCGCCGAACGCATCCTCATGCGCGAAGTCGACAGGAATGCGCATGACGAAATTCTGGCCAGGCTGAGCGCAAAGCTGTAAGTCCCGCAACATGCTTGAGAATTCAACCATAGCCAGGCCTTATGCCACTGCGGTTTTTGAACTGGCGCAGGAGACCGGTCGGGTGCAGGAATGGTCGGCAACGCTGGAGTTGCTCGGGATGCTTGCAGCCGACAGCGCCATGCGCCAATTGATGACCAATCCCAAGGTCAGCCGCGACCAACTCCGGGACCTGGTATTCGACGTGTGCGGTGACGGGCTGGACGGTCCCGGCCGCAACCTTGCAAGATTGCTGGTGCAGGGAGACAGGCTGCAATACACACAGAATATAAAAACCCAATATGAACAAATGCGGGCTGCGGCAGAAGGCAAGGTGGACGTGGAGGTCGTGACACCTTACTCGCTGGACGAGCAACAACAGGCCGGCATAGCCGAATCGATATCGGAACGGCTGGGCAAACAGGTGAACATCAAGACTTCGGTTGACGAAGCATTGATCGGCGGCGCCGTCATCCGGGCGGGGGATTCAATCATCGATGCCTCACTACGGGGACGTTTGAGCGAACTACACAACGAACTTGTCCGCAGATGACGCAGATGAACGCAGATAAAATAATGATTGTTATTCGATTTATTTCTTATGCGGAGTCGGTAGCACGGTAATCAGCCTGGATACCGAATAAATAAGAATAATCTGCGGTAATCTGCGTCATCCGCGGATAAAACAAAATGAGGAACAGTAATGTCAATCAGTGCAACAGAAATCAGTGAACTGATAAAAAAGAAGATACAGGACTTCGACCTGGATACCGACGCCCGTACCGAGGGAACGATTGTCAGCCTGTCTGACGGGATTGCCCGTATCCACGGTCTGAGCGACGCCATGCAGGGAGAGATGATCGAGTTTTCCGGGAACACATACGGCCTTGCCCTTAACCTGGAGCGGGATTCGGTGGGCGCCGTTGTCCTGGGGAATTACGAACATATTTCCGAAGGCGACACCGCCAAGTGCACCAAGCGCATCCTGGAGGTGCCGGTCGGGGAAGCCCTGCTGGGGCGCGTGGTCGATTCACTGGGGAACCCCATTGACGGCAAGGGCGGGATAAACACCAGCGAGAGTTCACCCATCGAAAAGATCGCCCCCGGCGTCATCCAGAGAGTATCCGTCGCGCAACCGGTACAGACCGGCCTGAAATCAATCGACTCCATGGTGCCCATCGGCCGCGGCCAGCGCGAACTGATCATCGGCGACCGGCAGACCGGCAAGACCGCGGTGGCGGTGGATACCATCATCAACCAGAAGGGCACCGGGGTGAAATGCATCTACGTGGCCATCGGCCAGAAGGCTTCCTCCGTGAACGTGGTGATTCGCAAACTGGAAGAGCACGGCGCCATGGAACACACCATCGTGGTGGCGGCGACGGCCTCGGATTCGGCGGCCATGCAATACATCGCGCCCTACGCCGGCTGTGCCATGGGCGAATATTTCCGCGATCGCGGCGAGGACGCCCTGATCATCTATGATGATTTGACCAAACAGGCCTGGGCATACCGGCAGGTATCATTGCTGTTGCGGCGTCCGCCGGGCCGCGAAGCGTATCCCGGCGACGTTTTCTACCTGCATTCGCGCCTGCTGGAGCGGGCTTCCCGCCTCAATGAGGATGCGGTGGAGAAACTGACCAACGGCGCAGTCAAGGGGAAGACCGGCTCCCTTACCGCCCTGCCCATCATCGAGACCCAGGCGGGTGACGTTTCCGCGTTCGTGCCGACCAACGTGATATCCATTACCGACGGTCAGATCTACCTGGAGACGGACCTGTTCAATTCCGGCTTCCGGCCCGCCATCAACGCGGGCCTGTCCGTTTCACGGGTAGGCGGCGCGGCGCAGACCAAGATCATCAAGAAACTGGGCGGCGGTATCCGCCTGGCGCTGGCCCAGTATCGCGAACTGGCGGCATTCGCCCAGTTTGCCTCCGACCTGGACGAGGCGACCCGCAAGCAACTGGAGCGCGGCCAGCGGGTAATGGAACTGATGAAGCAGAAGCAATATTCCCCGCTGAGCGTGGCCGGCATAGCCGTCAGCCTGTATGCGGTGGAAAACGGTTATCTCGATGATGTCGAACTGGAAAAAGTCGGCGACTTCGAGGCGGCGCTGCACAACTTCATGCACAGCGAACGCAAGGAACTCATGGCTGAAATCCAGGAAAAGGCGGAGTACACCGACGAGGTGGCGGCCACATTGAAGGACAGCTTGGAAGAATTCAAAAACAACCACACTTGGTAAGGTCGAGAATATCCGCAGATAACGCAGATGGCAGTAGGTAAAGAAATACGCACCAAGATCGCCAGTGTGAAGAACACCCAGAAGATCACCAAGGCGATGGAGATGGTGGCGGCCAGCAAGATGCGCAAGGCCCAGGAACGGATGCGCATGGCGCGGCCCTATGCCGATAAAATCCGCAACGTGATCGCGCACCTGGGCGCTGCAAACCCCGAATACAAGCACCCGTACCTGGTTGAACGCGCAGAAGTCAGGCGCGTGGGGCTGGTGATCATCTCCACGGACCGCGGCCTGTGCGGCGGCCTGAACTCGAACCTGTACCGGGATGTGCTTGCCGGAATGAAAGAATGGGATGATGCTGGCATAGAGATCGACCTCAGCATCATCGGCAACAAGGCAGTCGCTTACTTCAGGAGGCTGGGCGCGAACATCATCGCCCAGACGACCCATATCGGTGACACGCCCGGGCTGGATACCCTTATCGGCGCCATCAAGGTAATGCTGGACGCCTACCTGGAAGAGAAAATCGACGAACTCCACATAGTGTCCAATCAATTCATCAATTCGATGACACAGAGACCGACAGTGGAACAGCTAATCCCGATACGCCACCTGGGAGACGATGACCTTACGCATATCTGGGATTACATCTATGAACCGGATGCCAGGGAAGTGCTCGACCAGTTATTGCAACGCTACGTGGAATCCCTGATTTACCAGGCCGTAGTGGAAAATATTGCCTGCGAACAGGCAGCCCGCATGGTAGCCATGAAGAGCGC
>JAPPLI010000049.1 GCA_028819495.1 Gammaproteobacteria bacterium
TTGACGTCGCTGTGTGGCTCTGAACATGTCAATATTAACTGGAAAGGGTACTAGACCTTTCATTCTGACCTTGAGTACCGTTTTCCCGCGCCTCTGAGTACCGTTTTCCCGCAGGTGAATCCAGTTATTGATGCGGCTAATCAGATACTCTTACTGAATACATCCAGCCGAGGGCAGGTCTGCTCGACGATTAACTCCAACAGCACCGTCGCCCTGGTCATCGCGCAATACAGAATGCTGCGGGTCCTTTCATCGACCTCCAGTGTTTCGTCCAGGTCGGTCAGGATACGGTAGGCAAGTTTTCCCTCCAACTGGTTTTTCCTGTTGTACTCAAACATCCGCACACCCAATCCCGGCAACATGTTGCGTTGCCGGGATTCCTGCCCCAGTGATTGTTTGATAAACCCGGCTATGCTCGTCGGGGTCCTGAAGTTCGATGTTTCGTTGTACGTCACGAAACCGGGCAAGGTCACCTGTGTTTTGCCCGATCCGGCCGTGCCGGTAACGCGAAGCCTGAACGGCTCGAATTCCAGGTTGTCAATGACGTCGGACAAACCGGAGAGCAACTGGCGGTAAACCCGTTCCTGGCTGGATTTGTAGCTGGCCACGTCCGGCACAATGCGCAAACTGGACAGAAAAAACTGGTGAGGTCTTTAACATTCTACTTCGAATTCCGGGCGAATTCTGGAGATACAACACTTAAGAAAGCTCTGATCAAGTCCGTCCAGGACTTGTCAGAGTTTCCTTAAGACGCATGAACCATATCCCGGTTGCGAGATGGAATATCGTTTAACTCTTTCCCTATCTTCTTTTGTGCGAGACGCAATTCATAGCTCTTTTGCAAATTCAGCCAGAATACCGCTGAGGTGCCAAACCATTTGCCGAGACGCAATGCAGTATCCGCAGTAACGTTCCTGCGGCCGGCGATAATCTGTGTGATGCGATTAGTCGGTATTTTGAGTTGGCGCGCCAGTTCTGCGGCGCTGATGCCAATTTCATCTAATTCGTCTCCTAATATAGTGCCCGGATGTATTGGAGTTCTGCTCATGAGTGCTTGCTCCTCATCAATGGTAATCGGTTATCTCAACATTTTCAGGTCCATTCCGTGACCATTCAAAACAAATTCGCCATTGCCTGTTAATGCGGATACTGTACTGGCCCTGCCTGTCACCGGATAATGCTTCAAACCTGTTGCTTGGTAACACAGCCAGATCATTTAAACTGTCAGCGGCATCGAGTATTTCAAGCCTCTTTTCAGCCTGCTTTTTAAACCCCTGAAAGGCTGTTACACGTTCACCTCTGGCAAAGGTTCGAGTCCTTTTATCGCGATAACTTCTAATCATCCTTCTGTCATTGTAATTGTGATACGCCTTACGTCAAGCATAATGAGTTGGAATGTCAGAGATGCAAGTAGCACCGTGTAATTGAATCTGGCTCGTAGCCCGGTAAAAAGTCAGTGACAACCTCAAAGCCGGGCATCTGGATATCCGCCATCTCGATGCGACACTTCCTGACGCATCCGTAAATAAAATAGCTGTACCAGCTTTATCGGCAGCGACCTTGAAACATACGTTAAACAACCCGCGGAGACGGCATGATGGGCAAATATCATTCAGAAGATAATAGCGGTTCTGGTTCCAGCCCCGGGGCGGAACCCCTGGTACAACTTTGGCTGTTGCGCCTGCTTGTTGGCGTGGGGACATTCAAGAGAAGTTTTCGGGATAGACTCCACAGGTATTCTGAAGAAGAACTGGTCTATTCCCTGGCGGAAATATTCGATATTGACATGGAAGCCTGCAGGACGGAAGACGATGACATCGACTACAAGGAGGTGCTCAAGCGCCTCCACAGGTTATACGTAAACACTGAAAAAAAACTGAAAGACGCCACAGCCCCCGAGTGCCTGTCCGGGAACGTCGAACGCCTGTCAGCGCTGGCCGGGCTGTCTGCAACGGATTGCCGCATCCTGGAATTCGCCGTTCTTATCCACACTGAGGATACCCTGGAGAAGACCGGCGACCTGCACGGCGACCTGAAGTCGAAACAGGTGTTCAAGGTATTATCGATGGCGCTGGACCTGCCGCAAACGGAGATTCGAAAATCATTAAGTAAAAACGGTGACCTGTCCAAGTCCGGGCTGTTAACTCTTGAGCGAAACAGTGCGGATACTTTGAAGGAGAAACTGGAGTTATTGTCTCGCAGTTTTGCCGATATCATGATGTCGTCAGATGGGGACCCTGTAGCCTTGTTGCGAGATATCGTCTTTCCCAGTTCTGCTCCGCACCTGGCTATCGATGATTTCCCGCACCTGGAAAAAGAACTCGGCGTTCTGCGGCCTTACCTCAGGCAATCTCTCGCAACGGGACGCAAAGGCGTGAACATTTTATTGTACGGCGACCCCGGCACCGGTAAAAGCCAACTGGCTAAAATTCTGGCTATAGAAACAGGCTGTGAACTGTTTGAGGTAGCCAGCGAGGACGAGGATGGCGATCCGCGTATGGGAGCGCTGCGCTTGCGTGCACTTCAAGCTGCACAAAATATCCTCTCAAACCATAAAATGATGATCCTGTTCGATGAAATCGAAGATGTTTTCGATTGTGGCGACCCCTGGGATATCGGCATACCGTTCGGTCGGGTAAAAATCAGAGACAACCCCAAAGCCTGGATCAACCGCAGGCTGGAAGAGAATTCGGTTCCCACCTTATGGCTGGGAAATTCCATCAACGGGCTGGACCCGGCGTTTATCCGCCGCTTCGACATGATCATCAAAATGCCGGTGCCGCCCAGGCGGCAGCGGCAGAAAATCATTCGCGCAAGCTGCTCGGGCCTGCTCAACGAACGGGACATCGATCGCATATCTGCGGTGGACGCGCTGGCGCCGGCAGTCGTGACACGGGCAAGCGCCGTAGTGAAGGTCATCGGAGATGATCTGGCGCAAACAGAACAGATGCCAGCACTGGAATTGATTATCAACAACACCCTTGAGGCCCAAGGGCATCAACGCACAAAGCGATATGATCCGAATCAATTACCGGAAACATATAACCCCGAGTTCATTCATGCTGACACCGACGTCGAAAGCATTGCCGCAGGACTGAAAAAAACCAAGGCCGGTCGCCTGTGCCTGTACGGACCGTCAGGAACGGGAAAGACCGCCTACGGACGCTGGCTGGCGGAGCAACTGGATGTTCCATTGCTCGTCAAACGTGGCTCGGACCTGATTTCCATGTGGGTAGGCGGAACGGAAAAGAATATCGCCGCGTGTTTCCGCCAGGCGGAAACGGAGGGGGCCATATTGCTGATCGATGAGATCGAAGGTTTCCTGCAGGACCGGCGCACAGCGAAATACAACTGGGAGGTCACGGGCGTGAATGAAATGCTGACCCAGATGGAATCATTCCCTGGAGTTTTTATTGCCTCAACCAACTTGGTGGACAACCTGGACCAGGCCTCGCTACGCCGCTTCGACCTGAAAATAAAGTTTGACTTCATGCTGCCCCGGCAGTCACAGGCGCTATTGGAAAATTACTGCCATACCTTGGACCTGGATATCCCAGACAACGGGCTGGCGGCGAGTCTGAGCCGACTGCACCACCTCACTCCGGGCGATTTTGCGGCTGTCATGCGCCGGCGCCGGTTCATGCCGGTTTGCTCTGCCGCTGAAATAATGTCCGCCCTGGAAGAGGAGTGCAGCCTCAAGGAAAACTTCAAACGCCCCATCGGGTTTTGCTGAT
>JAPPLI010000189.1:0-37078 GCA_028819495.1 Gammaproteobacteria bacterium
CCAAAATCACCCCGATTTCCCGTCCCGACAGCCGAAAAATGTTAAACTTGGGTTAATACGGCAGTGGCAACAAATAGTGTGAGATTAACCTTGGCAATCAATATAGTGCCGATTATTGATCCAACCAGTGCCACGGCAAATACCTGTGCGATCAGCTCACCACTTTGTAACGTTGTTGCATCCAGGTAAGTTTCTGCATAATTGGGCAACCATACGACGATGATGTACTTGCTGACGACCACCAGGAATAAAAATATCCCCGCCAGTACGACACTTGAATTCAATTCTGTTTTGACTTTCTCCTCTTCACCATGCGGTGGTTTTGATTCAAACTCGAAGGAAGAAATAACGACCAGGTATAAAACAACAAGTAACGCCAGTGCGGCTACGACATAGCTGAACCCCCATGCCATACCCGTAGCTAAAATATACGCCGCAGTAAAAGGAAATATCACTCCACCAATATTAAATGCGACATCCTGCGATAACATTGCTACCTGCTGGTGTTTATGTTTCCATATCCTGCTGATGATGGTGCCGGCAATGCATATGGCGATTCCGCTGAGCAGCCCGATTACACCCAGTATTACCGGTAATAACGCGTAGCTGGTATTGAACACTGCAAATGTGGCAGCGAGCAAAATAACGCCGGTATAAATCAGCAACATGGTTCTGATGCTTACATAGTCCAGAATAAAAAACGTCACTATGGATCCAACCAAATAACAACCTGTCAACCATGAAAACTGTTTCGTAACAGATGTCAGTTCGATGCCGAACTGCTGGGATATGGGGCCGACCAATAACCCTATTACCGCGAAAAAACCGGCGGTTACTAAATTTGCAAGTAAGCTTATTGAGGTAAGACGAAGATCATTTATGTCAGCCGTGAATTTTTTTAAATGACCTTTAGTTTGAGAGAAACAGGAATACAAAATATACCATGCCCCATTAAATGTCGGTGATGAAGTGCATGTGCCAACCTGTTTGTAGTTGGAGTGAGGTTCGATATTAAATCAGCTTAATAACCGATTAGTCTTGCAACACTGGCCTTATAGTCGCGTATTACCCTGGACTCATCGACTGTTAATACCTCCCGGTTCTCAAGAACCACTTTTCCGTCAATGATAACGGTATGAATATTATTTGATGTACCGAATTCAACAATAAGGCGATGAATACTATTTCGATAAGGCACGACATTCGTTTGATTCATGTCAAAAAGGACAATATCCGCTTTCTTTCCCACCTCCAGAGAACCGATTTCCTTCTCAAGTCCTAACGCCCTCGCACCGTTAATTGTTGCCATTTCCAGAACTTTATAGGCATCCAGAATACTCCAGCCATCCCCCTCCATATTATGGGCCAGCAATGTAAAATTCATATTTACAATTACGTCCCATATGTCATCCGTGCCTAAACACACATTGATTCCCTCTTCCAGGAACCTGAAGATGGGCGCAGTGCCGGCGCCATGCATATTGCTCCAGGCGCAATGGGCCACATGCACACCAGTCTGCTTCATAATGCGCATGTCTTCTTCATCCACCCAACAACAATGGGCTGCAAGAACATGGTTTTCCAGGATATCGAAGTTACGGTCATAGTACTGAAAGTGAGATGCTCCTTTCTCTTGCTTCCAATAGTCCTCGTCAAAACTCGTTTCCGACATATGTATCGCCAACCCGGTGCTTGTCTTCTTACAGATCTCGGACACATTCTCTACGAGTTTATCTGAACTGGATGGCGGATAACTCAGGCCCGGCCAAACGGATAACCTGTCGTGACCAGTCCAGGTATTGATGAGTTCCACCGTACTCTGTGCAGCTTCGTCTGCATCTTCCAGGTAAGTGACCTCGGCCCCCGGTAGCCCAACGGCTACCCAGTTGACATCAGATATAGTCCTGGAATATATACCCCGCATGCCTAATTCATCGTATGCCTGAAGAAAACCTGGAGCGCATTGATCCGCGTTCATCTCGACAGAATCGATATTGGTAGTGCAGCCGGATTTAACCAGGTTAATCGCTCCATTCATGGAGGCATAGTAGTATTCCTCTTCCCCCATATCTTCGAGGCTTTGGTACAGCCTGTTACAAAATTCATAAAGCCCGCCTTCAAATGTAGGGTTGTGTTTACCGATATTCGAATATTGGTGGTTGTGAGCATTGACAAAACCGGGCAAAATGACTTTATCCGATGCATCAATACACTTGTTGGCTGAAAACTTTTGCTTTATCTCTTCGGTTTTACCAATGTCAACAATCCGGTTACCCGTAATGACAATTGCCCCATCATCGATGACAGCCTGATTCTGATCCATGGTATAGACAATGCCGTGCTCAATAGTCAGATCAGCTTTTTCCATTACCACCCTCCTGTCTACTGTTATGTGAGAATCTCTTGAAATTCTAATTTAGCCATGCGTTGCGCCACAACCAGCAATAATAGCAACGCAAAAAATACACCGAATAATGTGGTCCACCCGAGTAAATTAATACCTCCGCGTTCGATCAAGAGCCCTGCAAACACGGGTCCCAGTATGCTGCCAAGTAACGTCAAACCGGCAGCAATGGAAGCCCAGCGTCCCCATTGATCCAGACTGGCGGCCATCCCGAGTGAAAAAGATATATTAAAGAAATATGCAATGTTGTTTACAGTCATACAAACTATAAACACAACAGGATTTGGTAAAATGCACATGAGCCACCAGCTGCCGCCCATGGCCAAGAAACCAACCGTCAGGGGAACGACTCTGCCTAAACGAACACCAATCCAGGCAGATACCATTGCTCCGATGACACCGAGAAAGGCAGCAATTCCAATAACAGTTCCTGTAAATTCGATATTCAACCCACTGATTTCCCCAACGTAAACTCCGAACACCCAGCATGCATTCTGCCAGATCAAGGCAAAAACAAAGCCGAACACAAACAAGCATCCTAATCCAAACGATGGCAATGCTTGCCTGGATCGAGCGTCAACGTTTGTATGAATATCAACAGGAAGCAGAAACAATAACGGCAGTATTAATACGTAAAACATCGTCATCAAGCCAAAAATACCCTGCACTCCAAACGCCTTCAAACTGTACCCTGCCGATATGATTGCAATAGATACCACGATTGCAACCAGTACATTGACTACTCCGTACATCTTTTCCGGTTCACGATATCTGGCCACTGCCGCCGCGCCACTTACGATTGCAAGCCCGGTGCCTGCTCCGGCAAGTAAACGTAAGAACATCAGATATTCATAGTGACTGGTAAGGATGCTGCAAATATTGGTAGCGATGGCTATGGCACAGCCCAAGAGGGCAAAATGTCTCTTTGACAGTCTGTGGATAACAGGGCCAAAGACAAGAGATATCAGACCGACACCTGCAAATTCAACAGAGACAAGATAAGCTGCTCTGCTCTCCGACAATCCCAAATTGGCGATGAGCGCTTCCACTATCATAGGTGCGGCGCCATTGACAAGGTACCCCACGACCCACGCCGCGAAGCAACCCCAGATCAGACACCATTCGGGGCGGTTATAACCTAACCAGCCTGTACTTTTCATAGTAGACTTTAATCTTATCCGGTATTACTGAATGTTAACCGTTTCGCGCTGACGAGTACCTGGCCGGCCGATTATTATAATTGTGTAACATCAATAATGGTTACAACGCTCCGTAAGTCACCCCGATCTTCTTGAGGTAGCGGCGGTAGGCTGAAGTTAATACATCCGACTTCAATTGAATCTCCGACTTTGTATCCAACGGCAGGCACTTCGGTTCCTGCGACTCCACTACCGGTTTATCCTGCATCAGAATTTCAATATCAAATTCAATAATCTGTGCCAGGCGTTGTTTGTCCCTGGTGCCGTGCCACGCCAGCGAGAAGTAAGCGCAACAACTGGTTTCAGTAACCGGCCTGACTGCAAGCATCAGTGACTTTCGCTGTGTTGGCACATCCGAACCTGACTCGTTTCTGGCTGTATAAACGGCAGACGGGGACAAAATACCGTAGGTAAATTCAGACCTTATCATTTTGTCGATATTACCTTGATCAGGGAGATAAGTAACAATGTTTGGGGTGAAAATGCCCTGTTCCGTAAGATCAACATGGTATTCCGGAACCTCCGCACAGGAAGAATTTCCTAATAAACCATCATGGACAAACGGGATATGTGAAACATCGAGAAAGTTTTCACAGAGGCGCAATGCTGAGGAGTGTATCTCGAATGGACCGACTGCCAACACACCGTAGTTTTCATCTTCGAATTCCGGTGGCGCGGGTAATTCTGCCGGATCATTACTCAGGTTTATCCAGACTAATCCGGCGTGCTCGGCAGCTTTGTAAGTCTCCAACGCCTTGGCCCTGTCCGGGATATGTCCGTTCGGATCGGCCGGAATTAGTTCACAAACCCCCTGCGCGCCGTATTCCCAACCGTGGTAGGGACAACGGAGCCGCTCATTGCATATTTTCCCCAGGGATAATTTAGCGCCGCGATGGGCACACCGGTCTTGCCATGCCACGAGTTTTTCTGACGAACGCCAGACTACGATTGCTTTGTCAAATACTGTTGTCCCGAGCGGTTTAGCGCTGTCTAATTGATCAACCGGGCATACGGGGAACCAATGGCGTGCCAGCACCTGGTCTTCGATATTATTTGCAGTTATCATTCGCATTCACGCAGATGCGAGGCGCGCTTGAAACCTACCCGCCATACCCGGGCGCAAATTGTTGGACTAAAATCTATAACTGACCGTCCCACCGACCTGGCGTGGAGCCGCGGGGTATTGAATAAAGCCCCCATTCACGCCACTGAAGTCAAACCCCCCGTTCAGGTACACTTCATCCGTGAGGTTCTTCACCCATAGTCGCACATCCCATTTTTCGTCCGAGGTGGTGTAACCAATATTTCCACCTACTAACCAATAGGCATCCTGGGCAATTGTCGGGTTATTGTCATTGTTGAAGACATGATTGTCGATAAAGACAAAATCACCCTGGATTGTCACGCTACCAAGCTCATTTTTCAGCGGCCAGCTATATGCAATAATACTGTTAAAATTGATTTCAGGGGTATACGCAGTGGTATTGCCGGACTGGTCATGGCCTGACGCGGGATTTAGAAACTCATCAAATTCCGAGTCGGTCCAGGCAAATCCAGCTTCCACTATGAAACGGTCGGTGGGTGTCCATGTAGCTGCCATATCAATACCTGTAATGGTCAAGGCACCGGCATTGGAAAGAACGGTTACATTATTGCCTCCGGTACCCGTTATCTCCGAAAACACCTGTTTATCTTTGTAATCATAATAATAACCCGATAGCTCCATTGATAAAGTATCGTTGAAAAGTTGTGCCTTTACTCCTGCTTCGTAACTTGTCAGGAATTCCGGATCCGTGATCACGAACGCATCCGGATTACTCGCCCCACTGTTCGGATCGCCACCTTTAAAACCATGGGCGAAGGTAAACCACAGGTTGGTATCGTCATTCAGCCCATACATCAGGGAGAAACGCCCGCTTGGCTCATTGGAAGAACTTTCCAGCGTTCCTGTTTCAATAGGAAAAACCGTGTTCGCGTTGGAGTAGGCCTTTGAATTGAACTGCGCATTCAGGGGGGTGAATGTCGCGATATTCGCCGTGGTGGTGCGTTTGTCATAGGTCCAGCGAAAGCCGCCAATCATCTCTAATCTATCGGTCAACTTGTAGGTCACTTCACCAAATCCTGCCGCTGTTTTGGTCTCCGTATCCTGTTGTAATCGTGTTGGTAGAATGGGGAACCCCAAAATGGCCGTTAAAAAGCCAAACAGGTCCGGCAAGTCAGCGGCATGATAGATGTCCAGGTTATCTTCATAGTAATAAAATCCCGCGACCCAGCTAAGCCGATCGCTGTACTCCGAGCTCAGTCGCAGCTCCTGGCTCCAACCATCATACTCATCATCATAACTCCCATGTAACGCTTGTATCGGCGCACCATCGGTATCGTCAAAGGCCTGATGATCACTCTCATTGTAGGCCGTGACAGAGGTAATATGGTAATCCCCCCAGTCATAATCAATCATGAAGGTGGCGCCAAACGATTCGACATCTTCAAAACCATCCACTTCCGGTGAACTGACATGCGGATTTGAATTGGGCACAAATCCGGATGTATCCGCACAGGTGGTACCCAACCTGCCCGGTTTAATGCATCCCGCGCCCAGTGTGCCCAAATGCTGGGTGCCGGCGATGGAGCCGTCCTTTTCAGCGTAACTAATCGTAGCACCCAGTCTTAATACCTCACTGGGCTCATACACGAAATTGCCCCGCAGCGCGTAGCTCGTCCCGTCAACGTAATCATCCGCCTCCAGCCCACCACCTGATGCTTCAAAATATCCATCTGTTGTATTCACTTTACCCGCAAGACGCATACCAAATTCATTACTCACGGGGATACTGACTGCCCCTTCAACATCCAGTTCATCAAACTCGGCATACCCTGCATTTATAAATCCATTTAATGCCTCGCCGGGCTTGGCTTTTACCGGTACGTAGTTTATCAACCCACCGGTGGTATTCCTGCCCCACAAGGTACCCTGTGGTCCCTTTAATACCTCCACCCGTTCCAGATCCAGTAAAGCTGCAGCCAGTGTATAGTTGGCGCCTTGATACACGCCATCCGCATAGCTGGCAATGGGGTTGATGGAGGCGGTAAGAAAGTCGGAGTTCCCTACACCGCGCAGGAATATATGCGGTTTGCTTTCCTTATTCGTTCCGGCGATTATCATTCCCGGGATATGTTTGGAAAAATCGAACAAATCCCGTGATTGTAGAGACCGCAATTTGTTGCCACTGAGGGCTGTAACTGAAAGCGGAACATCCTGCAAATTCTGTTCACGTTTTTGCGCGGTAACGACGACCTCTTCGATGAGTTGGGCAAGTGGCGATTGAGAAAAGCACAGGAAAACGATTAAGGTGAATATACGAGAAATTTTTTGATTGTTGCCAAATATCATATTTTTGCCCCCCATGTATAAATTCAATACTAGTATTGATACGCAAAATATTCAACGTGGTTGCCTTGGATTTGGGCCATCCCGGATAAAGATACTAGTTAACATTATTAGTACGGTAGCATCTAATTGTTAGCAGGTAGTGCATAAATAACACAACAGGGAATGAAAGGGTATGGCACGCCAAGCTAATATCAACATCACTATCCCGACTTTCGCAACTCGAGCATTTGGCGGCAGCCAAGTAATTGCTTTCATCGAAACCAGGGTCAAAAGGTCTTCACTACACGCGTAGCTGGCCTATACGCTCTCTAAAAATCAATAACTTAAGCAATAGATTAACGTGAAAATAGTGAACACCGGAGGCGAGTTGCGAAAGTCGGGCTGCATTCCTGGTACGTGATGCAAATATTGCAGCAGGTGTGTGGAATTTGTTTCTACTCTTGTAAACCCAAAACATTTATTCTTGGAGGAAAATTTACCTGCGCAATAAAAATGTGAATCAATATGAACAGAGACAAACCCTATTTGAATGAAGAAACCTGGGAATATTTTTGGCACCCGGTTTGTACTTTAACAGAATTACGTTCTGCATCTGACCGAGGGCCAATCAAGCAGATTAAACTTCTGGGGCGCAAACTCGTTATAGCAGAACTGGACTGCGGTGTTGTAGCTATGGATGACCGGTGTGCCCATCGTTCTGCTTCCTTGGCACTAGGATCAGTTGAAAGTAATTGTATACGGTGTCCTTATCATGGCTGGCTATATGACAATAATGGCAAATGTGTAGAAATACCAGCTATGCCAGATCTGATGATACCGAAAAAAGCCAAGGTTAATCGTTATGAGGTAGAAGTTCGTTACGACCTTGTATGGGTAAAGTTAAAACCTGGATTGGAATTGGAAATACCGGTATTGAGAAGCTGGGACGACCCTAAAATGAAATGTGTACAGGGCAACGCCTACGAATGGCCTACTTCTGGCCCTCGACGTATGGAAAACTTCTTTGATTTGGCGCATTTTGCTTTCATCCACGATGGTTCTTTAGGTACTCGTGAGGATCCTCTGGTCCCTATACCAGAAATAGATCAGTTACTAGGGCAATTAAGATGGAAATATTATCCAGAAAATCGATACGGCGCCACATCGGATGCAAGTAAGGATTCATTGCGGATACCGATGGATTATGCTGATTATGTTGCACAGCTTCCTTTCCATATTTCATTGGTTAATAAATTGAAAGACGGGAGTCAAGTAGAAATTTGGATGTGTGCGTCACCTATAAAATCAGATCAAGTGAGATGTTTCTGGTTTTCTTGTCGCTCAGAGGACCATGATGGTGACGATAGCAAATATATTGATATTCAAGAATCTGTTGTCTTAAAGGAAGATTTACCAGTAGTGGCGTCGCAGGATCCCAAAGAATTACCACACCCATCCCTTGAAATATCAGTACCGACTGACAAGATCCATGTGAATTATCGAAGGCGACTTTTCGAATTGTCGAATGCATATACAAATGGCGGTGTTAAAACGTTAGCAGAGAAACTAACCGAAGTAGAAATTGAGACAGATGAAAATTACGAAGAGCTACTGCAAGAGGCGCCATAAGCAAACCTGTTAGTTAATTACAATAATTAGAAATGATTAGCGTAAAAGTAAATAAAATTACAAGTGAAGCTACTAATATTTGTTCTTTTGAATTAATCCCTGTTAATCATGTCCTTCTTCCCTCTGCCTCTCCTGGTGCTCACATAGATGTACACATTGATCACGATATCGTACGTCAATACTCCCTCATAAATGGCCCGAATGAGGACCACCACTACGTGATTGCAGTTCAGAAAGAGTTGCAAAGTAGGGGAGGTTCCAAGGCAATGCATGATAGTATTTCAGAAGGTGACATTATTACGATCAGTGAACCGCGAAATAATTTTCACTTAGTTGAGGACGCTGAACACTACACTCTATTGGCAGGGGGCATTGGAATAACCCCTATCTTATCAATGGCACGTCATCTATCAGCAAAAGCCAGCAAATTCACATTACACTACTGCTGCCAATCCAGCTCTCGTATGGCGTTCAAAAACCTAATTAGTGAATCAAACTTTTCAGATTGTAGTTTTTTTCATTACGACGATGGTTCTGAGGACCAGCTACTCGATCTGCATCAATTTTTAGGTAACAGACCAGATGGAGGTCATCTTTACCTATGCGGCCCTCAGGGGTTCATGAAAGCGATCGAGGCTGCATCACAACAAGCTTGGCCAGCAGGGACAGTGCATATGGAATATTTCTCAGTAGATGAGAAGGCCATCTCAGGCAACACTAGTAGTTTTCAAATAAAGTTAGCTCACTCAGGTGAAATATTTAGTGTCCCTGAAGATAGGTCCATTGTAGAAGTTCTCGCTGAAAATAACATTCAAATACCTACATCATGCGAACAAGGTGTATGCGGGACGTGTCTTGTCGGTGTCATAGACGGTGAACCCGATCACCGTGATGTATTTCTATCAGAGAAAGCTAAAAAGCGTTGTAATAAATTGACACCTTGTGTCTCGCGCTCAAAAACACCCCTTCTGGTAATCGATTTATAAGGCATCAATAAAAAAGGCTAAACGCTCATAGTTTTTTTATTTGACAAAAATATCTACTTTATCCTTCGATGATTAGAGGATTGATTGCAAAACCAAGATGAAATATCACCTAAAATTATAAGTAGAAAACGATTTATTTGGTCCAACCAGTAAAAAAGGGGGGTATATGACAAATACACTAAGCATAAATGATAAAGACTTATTTTATCTTCGACGTGCAATAGAAAATGCATTGGAAGCAGAGAGTAAAGGCAATTGCCCGGTCGGCTCTGTTATTACGTTAAATGATGAAATTATTGCTGAAGCCGGCAATGAAATGTTGGTTCCACAATATAATCCTATTTGGCACGCCGAAATGTCAGCAATCAGAAATGTACCAATTGAGCTTTGGTCACGTGCAAATGAAATGACCTGCTACACTACTCTTGAGCCCTGCATCATGTGCACAGGTACCGTGTTACTACATGGGTTTGGTCGAGTGGTCTATGGCTCTGATGATTCTGCCGCAGGCGGCTCTGCAATTCTCCCGCATCTTCCACATTTTTATGAAGGTGGCCGAGGTGTACCAGAGTGGGTAGGACCTTGTTTGAATGAAGAATGTGACCCCCTACGGCAACGCACGCACGCCTGTTTCACAGATTTACCGGTAGGACCGGACAGTTGACAGGAATTCGCAAGATTGACAAATCTCCCTTGGTGGTGTCATTAACGCATCGCCAGGACACAATTAGATACTACCGTTTTAATGACGTTAACTAATATTATTGTTGCTACGAAGAAGTAATTATGCGACTGAATTGCCCGTTCACCAATTTTTGCAGATGAATGACAAAAAATAGATGCAGATAAAATATGATGAAAAATAAATCCAGTAAATCGAATAAATATCGTCCAAATGATTTTATTGGAACACCATTTAACGAAACTATGGCGCCATTATGTGAGACTAGTCTCTGGATCGCCTGGGGACCCTACCATGTGGTTGATTTTTTCACTGATCCCCTTGAGGAAACCCGTGCTGTAAGAAATTCGATCACTTTGGAAGACAAATCTCCCTTAGTAAAAACTTTTATTACTGGTCCTGATGCTGAGCGGTTTGTGAATTACATGCAAGTTCGTGATGCGACAAAAATGGAAAATTACCATGCCAATTATACCTTTTGGTGTGATCATGATGGGTTCGTTGTTAGCGAAGGTATTTTGTTCAAGTTGGAAGATCAGCGTTATTGTCATCTGGCTGGCCCTCTTTTAGGTTGGTGCCAGGAGAACGCAACAGGATTTGATGTAGAACTATATGAGGCAATTGAAGCCAATCAGGAATTCGGCGTATTGGCAGTTCAGGGAGCAAGGTCACAAGAACTGATAGAGGCGTATACGGGTGAGGACTGGTCGAGTCTGAAGTTTTCACGAGGACGTAAGGTGAATGTTGATGGCGTTGAAATAACGGTCTGGCGCCAAGGGTATACCGGTGAAGCAGGATATGAAGTATGGGTTCCCGAAGATCATGCTGCTGAGGTATTTCAAAAGATTTTGGATCTGGGAAAGCCAATGGGGGCGGTACCCATTGGAAATGCCGCAGCGCTTTCAGCGCGTGTTGAAGTAGGAATGCTTCTGGTTTATACGGATTATTTACCGGGTGGCCCTGATGCCCGTACGCAGGTATCTCATATGGAGTCACAGGAACATTTACAAACGCCGGCAGAGATGAACTTTGGACGCTTGGTGAATTTAAAGAAAGATGTCAATTTTATAGGCAAGAATGCTTTATTAAGGGAAGCCGAATCCGGACCAGGAAGAGTGATGTGGGGAATGGAAATCAATTGGCGTGAAATGTCTGATCTGTATATAAGTCATGGCATGCCCCCAACCATTTCTCCTAAGGCATACCGCGAGTCTTTTGAGCTGCAATCCAAAGATGGAAAACGGATTGGGTTTGCCACCAGTATAACCTGGAGCCCAAACTTAAATAAAATGATTGGATTTGCGCATATAGGAAGCGAAGCCGCGAAACTGGGAGAGGACATAAAACTAATTTGGCGAATCGGTGGCAAAACCGGACCGGTGACGGCTACATTAGCAGAAATGCCTTTTATTGAAATCGTACGTTCAAAAAACTAGTTTAGTCCTAATCGATGGTAATCTATGTTATTGAATGTACTGCAAATAATGCTAGATACAATTTTCTTCTGGATTAATTGTCATGTACCAGGTTAGGCGTTGGGTAACACGTCATCCTCGTACTTTTGAGAAACTGTACAACGTATTTGAATCCATCTTGATCATGCTTGCGCCAATATTTCGTTGGATTGGCTTTGAACGCTTGGAAATGCCCATGATTACTTTTGAAAAAGTAATCAAAGGGTTTCTTTTTGATAGCCAAATGTGTGGAATGTGCACTTTAAGCAAAACGGGTATGGCTTGTCCCATGAATTGTCCAAAAACGTTACGTAATGGCCCGTGTGGTGGTGTAAGAAGTAACGGGACTTGTGAAGTAAAACCCGAAATGGCTTGTGTATGGGTAGATGCATTCGAAGGAAGCCGCTTAATGAAATACCCGCAAACAATCGAGCAACTCCAGCCAGCAGTTGATCACCGACTTCAGGGTCGCTCCTCTTGGTTACGGGAAGTTCGCATAAAAACCGAAGAAATTAATAAGAGTGTCAAATCAAGCCATTGACAGGGATGTAGGAGAATATCAAACTGAGCTAATCGAACGAGGTCGTACGTCGACAGGTCATTTCGAAGCTGTATTGCGCTCGGGAAAATTTGCCGTTACCACTGAATTATCTCCACCAGATTCAGCTAATCCCGAAGAAGTATATCGAAAGGCACGCATTTTCAATGGTGTAGTTGATGCGATAAATGCTACAGATGGTTCAGGTGCAAACTGTCATATGTCTAGCGTAGCTGTTTGTTCACTTCTTACAAGGAAAGGTTACTCCACAATTATGCAGATTTCCTGTCGTGATCGTAATCGAATTGCGATCCAGGGAGACGTTTTAGGTGCGGCGGCTATGGGAGTAGCAAATATACTTTGCCTGACTGGAGATGGCGTACAAGCTGGAGATCATCCTCAAGCAAAGCCTGTGTTCGATCTGGATTCCATATCGTTATTGGAGATGGTGAAGGAAATGCGTGATCAATCGCAATTTCAGAGCGGACGTAAGATTGTTGATCCTCCTCATCTATTTTTGGGCTCAGCAGCTAATCCTTTCGCACCTCCATTTGATTTCAGGCCAATACGTCTCGGTAAGAAAGTTGCTGCTGGAGCACAATTTGTACAAACACAATATTGTTATGATATCGATAGACTACAGCAATTCATGACCCGTTGTCGTGACAATGGACTAACTGAAAATATCTATATACTTGTGGGTGTAGGACCGTTAGCTTCCGCTAAAGCAGCAGAATGGATTCGAAATCACGTGCCCGGTGTGCATATTCCTGATAGTGTTATTCAAAGGCTGGCTGGAGCTGAAAACCAAAAACTGGAAGGAATGCGACTTTGTATTGAACTAATTCAACAGATCCGGGAAATACAAGGTATTTCTGGAGTGCACGTCATGGCGTACCGCCAGGAAGAAGCTGTAGCAGAGATTATTGAAAACTCAGGGGTGCTGGACGGTAGAAAGCCCTGGTATCCTGGAATACAACACAATACATAGGGCTATACTTATTGTATAAATAATATAAAGGCCCCAATTGGCTGAACAATAGTACAAGTGCTAAAACCAAATCACTTATCATCTCGACCATAATGTTGTAAACGTCGTTCTAAACTATCTATGACATAACAAATATTGTCATTCATTTGCTGATTCTGACGGGTAAGTATAGTAAGCCTGACGCATACTTCTTCCTGTTGATCAATTGTAAAAGGCAACGATACAAGTTCGTTACTCTCCAGTTCTTCTTCCTGCCCAACCCTGCTTAATATACCCAATATGTTTTGCTTTTTTACTAACGATATTATCAAATCTGCAGAATTAGAGGTGCTGGATATCAGGGGAGAATACCCTAGTTTATTGAACAACTGGGTAATTCGATCCCGCGTGGAGTCTGGGAGAACCAGTGAATAGTTAGCGCAGTCGCCTATTGAAACAGAACTAAAGGAAGCAAGCACATGATCAATTCTAATAATAACCTCCAACGGAACGACCACCTCAAATAACAATTTTAACTCTTCCATAGGTTCCGGTTCAAATACGATGGCAAGATCCGCTTGGTTTGATTTGAGTAAATTCAATGCATCGTTTTTACTTGTTGCAGAATAAGACAAGAATGAATTGCTGAATTTAGAATAGTATTCATCGAGGATATCAATGAATATGTGTTTAATAGAATAAACCCCGACTATTTTGAGCTCATGGGCTTCTTGACTATCTAATTTGTTGATCTCGGAAATTGCCGCCTCAGCGTCACTGAGTGTTTTAGAAACATGAGAAAGCAATATTTTTCCAGCTGCTGTAGGAGATACGCCTGATGATGTACGATCAAATAATTTGGTTCCTAGTTCGTTTTCCAGTTCGATAATCTTTCTATTTACAGAAGTAGATGATATGTGAAGAAATTTTGCCGCTTGCCTTATAGACCCACATTGCTCGACCATTGACAAGTATTTTAAGATTCGAGAATGGAGTAGCATGTATCGTGAGTGAAATGAAGCAATTACTGCTTAATGATCATGAAATGATGTGGGGCCACAAACCTCGAATTAACAGCCCACTAACCAGTCTTTTACGGTAACTGGCCGACCCCCGGATATCGTCGATGGGAGAACATTCTTCTGCCAAGATACTTGCTGCTTCTAATATACGTTCTTCGTTTAATGGTTCAGCCATGAGATAGGCTTCAGTTTTGGGAGCACGCACGATAGTGGGGGCTACAGCACCAAGGGCTATTTTTACATCAGATAATTGCTTATTTACCAAGCTGCCGCAAAAGGAAACAGATACGATGGCTATCGTCTGTGATTGACGAGGTCCAAATTTCTCGAAAAAACTAACCTCCTTACCGCCTTGGGGAACAAGACGCTTAGGAATGACGATCTCGGTAATAACTTCGTCGTTATGTAAATTAGTTTTCCCCGGGCCGGCAGCAATTTGCTCAACAGGCACACTTCGTTCTGTTGTTGCAGAACGTATTATTGCTGCTGCGCCCAGCACGATCAAAACGGGAACACCATCTGCTGATGGCGAAGCGTTAGCCAGATTACCTCCCAAGGTACCAAGATTTTGGATTTGCACGCCCCCAACTTCCCGTGATGCACTGCTCAGCACGTTCGCCCATTCCTGCACAGCACTGGACTCAATAATGTCAGAATAAGTGGTAGCTGCGCCTATTATGATTGAATCGTTTTCTTCACGTATAAAATCAAGATCTGCAACTGCCGAAAGATCAATATATTTATTGTCCTTAAGAGAATGTTCATAGTGGACACTGATGTCGGTACTGCCACATACGAGCTTATAGCCCGTATCCTGCCTGAGGAGTTGCAGTACTTCACCCAGTGAGTTTGGACGCACAAAATTATCATCGCTGCAAGTAGTGGTATTACTGATAATTTTTTCTTTTTTTGGTAACTGACTGCCTAATCGATGACTGGCGGCTATTCCTGCATCGACTATTTTTGTATAGCCGGTGCAACGACACAGATTACCGGCCACCGCAGCGCGAATGTCATCCCGGCTTGGTGTGGATTTTTTGCTTAATAAGTATTGAGTCGCCAGGATAAAACCAGGCGTACAAAATCCGCATTGTACTGCACCTGTATCGGCAAAGGCGGTAACAACATGTTTACCAATAGCATCTTCAGGCA
The DNA here is from genome assembly GCA_028819495.1 of Gammaproteobacteria bacterium. Taxonomy (GTDB): domain Bacteria; phylum Pseudomonadota; class Gammaproteobacteria; order Eutrophobiales; family Eutrophobiaceae; genus JAAXHV01. The sequence continues at coordinate 15,407 of JAPPLI010000189.1, forward strand.
TCGCTTCTATCGTAACAACGTCCAGCCCATTGACCTGGCCTGCAAGCGTCATGCAAGAAGTAATCGGACGGCCATTCAGTAAAACAGTACACGCCCCGCATTCCCCCTCTCCACAACCGTATTTACAACCCCGCAAATCAAGTTGCTCACGTAATACGGAAAGAAGCGTAGCGCGTGGTTCTGTATCGATTGAACGTTGTTGTCCGTTAAGGGTGAATTCAACTTGCATAAGAAAGTTTCTCAAGGACACGTTCAGGAGTTAGCGGGATTTGGGTATAACGCACACCGACCGCGTCGTACACCGCGTTAAGGATTGCAGATGGCGTTGGGCACATTACGATCTCAGCAATTCCCTTAACACCAAAGGGTGTATTCGGATCTGGATTTTCCACGGCTGTCGTAATTATCTCATCGGGAATGTCGATAATATAAGGCGCAACATAAGTAGAGAGGGCAGGATTTAATACTCGTCCTTCATCCATTACACAATCTTCCATTAACGTATAACCAATGCTCTGTGCTATACCTCCCTCGGATTGACCTTCAAATCCCTGCCGATTAACTACCTTGCCTGCATCAACTGCGCTGTGAAACTTCAGGACGTTGACCTTGCCGGTCAATACATCTACTTCAACCAGCGCTGCCTGAGCGCTGTAGGTAAACACCCAGGCATTAAAGTCGTCGGTATTATCCTCAGGGTTTTCCTGGTATATACGAACAATGCCATTACCTGTCAGAACTCCCAATTCCCGGATTGCCATTGTGTTACCACTGGCAATGTTTTTACCGGCAGTACCGACCAATTCCACTTCTTCATATTCACAACCGAAAATGCTGGAAAATTTCTCAAGAATCTTATGGCGCAAATCTTGAGCCGCCTTTACTACAGCCGCGCTGGTAATGTACATGGTTCGTACGGCGTCACAAGCGCCTGTATCCGGCCCGGCTGAATCACCGATGTGAACTTCAACCTGGTCAATTGCGCAATTCATTTCATTAGCGACGATTTGTGCGAAAGCCGTGGCGTTACCTTGCCCCATATCGACTCCCCCCACTAATAATCGATAATGACCTTTTTTCGTAGATTCAAGGCGAACTTCAGCTGAGTCCGGTATTCCATGCCCATACCCGACACACATCCACGCTGCTGAAACTCCTACGCCGCGTTTTGTCCAGCGGTCCTGCGGTGGTGATAATGCTTTTAGTTCATCTCGCCTCGAATATATGGGGCCAACTTCAACTTCATCCAGCACCTGATTGAGACTGCTGCTTTTTGCGTTGTAGACGAAACCTGAAGGTGCTTGCTGTCCTGGTTGAAGCTCATTTATTCGACGCAACTCAAGGGGATCGAATTCCAACTTACGCGCCATTTCATCCATTTGGGATTCGATACCTATTGAACCTTGTAAACCACCGAAACCACGAAATGCTCCTGAAACACAATTATTGGTATACACACAGTAGGCATCGAGCTTTACGTTTGGAATGTAATACGGTCCAAGACATGTTTCGGTCGCTACCTTTAGTACAGCATAACCCCACGAAGCATGAGCACCGGTATCGGCAATCATTCTAATCTCGGCCGCCTGTAATTTTCCGTTTCGGTCACAGGCAATTTTGTACCGCTTATAAAAGGGATGGCGCTTCGTCGTTGCTATTATGCTCTCTTCACGATCCAACATAATATAGCTGGGTTGTTTCGTAAGATAAGTCACCAGAGCCAGGTGACATTGCACGGTAAATTCGTCTTTACCACCGAATGAACCACCTACCATTGGAGTTAGAACACGTACGTCTTGCTCTGAAACAGCCAGGAACTCCGCAATCTGCGCATGATCACGATGAGGATATTGCCCACCATGGCGAATAGTCAGGAGTCCGTTCTCATCGTAGAATGCGGCGCCTGCCTCGGTTTCCATGGGGATATGTTCCTGCCGTCCTGTAACATAGTCATTTTCAAAGATGAAGTCTGCATCGGCAAATCCATCTGCCACATCCCCTTGAATGTTGTGTATCTCGCACAAAATATTACCATCCGGATGGATCTTGTATGCATTCGGCTCCATCGCCTCATACACATCCGCTATTACCGGAAGTAAATCGTATTCAACTTCAACGAGATCACGAGCGCGTATCGCTGCTTCGTCCGTTTCCGCAGCTACGATAGCAACGGCATCGCCGACGCAACGAACACGGTCCTCACACAAAACAGGGCCGTCGATGTTGAAAGGATGTACTCCATTTTTCCCTGGGATATCTGCTGCCGTAAATATCCTCACAACTCCAGGCACTTGTTCGGCGGTGCTTGTATTAATTGATAAGATTCGTGCGTGTGGATGTTCGGCGCGCAGGATGCGAAGCCTCAACATACCTTCAATCACGTAATCAGAAGGGTAAACATGGCTGCCAATGGCCTTGGTTACACCATCGATACGTCTGGCCGGCTCACCGATTTGAGGAACTGTGGGCTTAACCATGTTTTAATCGAATATGAGAAATGTGTATATACTGATAAGTTGAGAGTATAGACGATCACAATAACTTGTACTTTATTAAAATAGTTCGTGTTTTTTAAAGTTAAGGATAGCTGTTTTGGTTTGACAAGAGTAGAAACAAATTCCACACCCCTGCTTCAATATTTGCACCACTTAACGGTAATTTTAGAAGCACAGGGTGCACCGAGTGAGACCATGATTTTACATAGTCCAGGTAGTTGAAGGTGACCTATGCAATAAAAATGTGATCAATATGAGCAAATCCTCAAGCAAATCAAAGAATATTGGTATTCCAATAGCTGACTTGGCGTTATTGAATTCAAGCGACACGGATCTCGAGTCATCAGGAAAGTTTTTAGAAATTTGGGATTATGCCTTTAGAACTTTCGGCTTTATATGTCTGATTAATCACGGATTAGAAGAGAATTACAGACTATTACATGCAGAAATCCAGCGTTTCTTCCAACTTCCACTTGGGGAGAAATTGAAATTTCGAATCGCAGCAGATTATGGGCATGGAGGCTATATCCCACAGGGCCAGGAAAATGTATCACGCACATTTTTGGAAGACGAGAAAGCCAGATCGCCTTACGCCGTCGAAAGCCTTGCGTCTTCAAAGTCGAATTATGATTCCTTCCCATGTATAGAGAACGGTTACCACAATGACGATTTGAAAAACCTGTCGCTGGAATTGGAAGTTGGACTGGATTATCTAAGCATAAAAGTGATGGAGATCATGGCTAGGTGCCTGGAGCTGCCAAATGATTACTTTCTGGACTTTTATAAAGATGGCAGGGCCGTTAATAACATACGCTTCGCGCATTATCTGCGGGTGGAGAAAGGCCAGGAGGGAAAACAGCAAAGATATGGTGAGCATACCGACTATACTGGATTCACCTTTTTGTGGCGAAGCAGCGATAATGGCTTACAGTGCTTCAACACCAGCGGTGACTTCAACAGTGGCGATATTCATGCCGACCTTGGCAGGAATCAATGGATAAATATTCTGACTCTTAAAGAACATCCGGATGCATTGATCGTGAATGCAGGTGATCTGATTCAAAGGTGGACCAACGATTACTGGATAAGTAATATCCATCGTGTACTGGGAAATGGGAGGAATGAAGAGGCAGATCAGGAGAATGTGTCAGGGCCGATTTCTATTGTCTTTTTCACCGGTCCCAAGGGGGATACAAAAATCAGGGTATTATCACAATCAGAAAAAGTGTCCTCCAAAGGCCCGATTAATGACAAATACAGGGAAGAAGTAACCGCAGAAGAGCATTTGTGGCTTAAAATAAACGCATCGAATAAATGAACTCTGCGAGTTGGATGTCGATGGCTTCTTAATGAATAATTTGCCTGACTACTAGGCACACTTTTCATTACTGGTAAGATTTTTTATCAGCGCATTATTATCTACGGCAATTTCTATTTCACGTAACCACCTCCTGTATTGTATTGAGACCATATCCGTAGGTACTGAAATTTCATTTATATCATAAGGTATTTGAGGCGGGTCCTGGGCTTCAATAACCACAATATCTTCATCCAGCACACGTTCCTGGAATGCCAGATGCGGGTAGTCCGGTTCATCTTTATCGTGGTCACGGCAGGTAAACCAGAAACTACGGCAGTGTCCTTCATCTATTGGCGATGCTGACATCCATAATATGGCGCGATTACCTTTGCCCGCCTTACTGATGAGTTCGAATTCCAGATTAACCGTAAACGGCATGGTAATCTGATAGTCAGTCTTTCCCATCAGTGACACATCCGGGATGGGCATCTCATCTGATTTCGGATCAAATTGGAATATCAACTGGCCGTCTATACGTTCCATTGAGGGAGGTGTCACATCTGTGATGTTCGGATCAAACAAGGTATTGGGATGAACATAGGGAAAATGGGCCAGATCGACAAAATTCTCCAACCGCCTTGCTGCTGATGTAGGCCAGGTATAGGGTTTTCCGATGACAGCTTTAAATTTTTCATCATCATATCCTGGACAGGGAGGGATTTGTGTGTCTGCTTCCGATTCAAGCCTGACCCAAACCAAGTCATATTTCACATGTGTATCATATTTTTTTATTTTTGCCCGACCCGGAATTTTCAGATCACGACAGGCTGGAATATCAACACATACTCCATTGATATCGTATGCCCATCCATGATAACGGCAGCGTAATCTCCCATCTTCTACGACACCCCTCGACAATGCCGTCGACCGATGCGCGCACCTGTCTGTAAATGCAGCAATTTTTTCATTTAATTTTGCTACAACCAGATTTTCACCGAGTAACCTTACCCTCAGGGGGCCATTACCTGAAGAATTCGCGGAATAAAACTCCTCCAGGGTACAGACTGGATGCCAGAAGTGGCGCCACGTTTCTTCTTTGATAAAACGACTTTGCTGTTCTGATTTATCCATGATTATCCGAGCATGATTGTTATTGTCAAAAAGATTTATTGAAACTGTACAGACAGTATTTTCATGTTACTCCTTCTTCGGAATCGTTATATCAGGTAATATATTCCTTAGCCTGTATTCCAAACTTCTCACGCAGGGCGCGGCGGAACCTGACGGCAAATATATCGGCCGGCACATGTACTTCATCGCCTATGTTTAACGGCGATTCTTCAGGTCGTTGTCCTTCCACAAAAGGCTTGTCTTCCATATTAATGGCTAATTCGTATTCAATCAGCTCGGCTTCTGTAAAATAATCCGCATTGGTCTGAGCGATAATAAAACCACGGGTTTTCTTTGTTGATACTGGAGAATCAATATTATAGTAATGAGTTTCAGAGCCTGTTTCTTTATCGGTTACTTTCAGATCCACAGCAAAAGGATAAGTCAGGTGCTTGACATAATTCACGTTCGTGTAGCCATTAACTTCCGGGTCACCTAATTTCCGGCGACACTCTACATAATCCATCTCGTAACACAAGGTATCATCAGTCTCAACGACTTCCAGTGGAGGAACAACCGATCCTGCCTTATTTCCAAAGGTTCCTTCATGGACGAAACCAAAATGAGCATTATCACAGAAATTTTCGATGAGCCGTGTACATGAACAGTCGAAATCCAGATTTGGCAAATAGTAGATACTGCCAAACTCCTTATCGTCTAACAGAGGCCATTCAGGTAAAGGGCGCAACGGTTCATCATCAGATAAACATACCCATATAATCCCGTAACGTTCAACGCTTTTATAGGTTTTTAATTTCAGCCTGGCGGGGATTCTTCCATTCTCTCCCATGGACGGCACAAAAACACACTTTCCCGTACAATCGTATTGGAAGCCATGATACATACAAACGAGACGGTCATTTTCAACCTTTCCTAAAGTAAGTGGCGTACCTCGATGTGCGCAAACATCTTTTGCAACAGTCACTCCTTGAGTCGTTCGGAATAGCGCCAGATCCTGGTCGAGTAATTTTGCTCTAGCCGGTTTATCATCGGGAATATCGTTCACGAAAATTACAGGATGCCAGAAAGATGCGAATATCTTCCAGTCGTGTTCAGTGTAAGTACAATTCCTGGGTAAGATGAATTTGTCGATCATTCTCTGATTCCTGCAGCGGGGAGTCCCATGAACGTTGATTATGGCACACTATTTGTCACTTTGATTATTCAATCTGTCAGCAGGCAAAAAATCCTCCAGCTCTTCAAAGATTTCTTTTACACCCTGTTTACGATGGTAGATTTCACTCAAGGATAAACCACTCAATTCGTAGGGCAATACCAGCCATTTATTGGTTTCATATAAATAATAATCCGGCACTCGCCCGGTACGGTTATTGGCAGGCTTATACCAGATTACGGCTATACGGGCGTCCACAGGCATGTTCCTGCGGGTCTTTTTTGAAAGTTGATCAATCACGGCCTTGATGCTCAGGCCGGTGCTGTATACATCATCGACGATCAACAACCTGTTGTCCGCTTCCAGGTTTTCCAGCAGGTATTGCAGCCCATGTACATGTATGGCCTCCGTATTCTCGATCATCTCAGGATAGGTACTCATTCCGGTATAAGAGGTGCGTATGGAGATGTGATCTGATTCCACGCCAAGGTATTCGAGACAATCCTGCACACCGATACCCACCGGACTGCCCCCGCGCCACAACCCGACGATAAAATCCGGCCTGAAGTCACTTGCGTAGATTTTTACACCCAGCCGGTAAGAATCCAGCATTTGATCTTCTGCATTTATGAATACTTTATCCAATCCTCAATACCATGATGAGTAAACCATCCCGGGCTCAGGGGTACCCTGATACGGTGAATTCAGACAGGCATCCGATTTCCGAAAGGATATAATACTTGACGAAAAATAGTGGAAAATAATTTCCCATGTCAGAAAAGCTCTACCTGTCTACGCAAGGCCAGCTTGAAGATTCGTTCAAATTGGGCAGTTTGATTCTGAAAAGCGGGTTCAAACCAAAATTCATTATCGCTATATGGCGAGGCGGTGCGCCGATTGGAATCGCGGTGCAGGAAATACTCGAATACTGCGGCATCAAAACCGACCATATTGCCATCCGCACGTCATCTTACAGTGATATAAACAAACGCGCCGATCAAGTGCGGGTACATGGCTTGAACTATCTGGTTAAAAACATAAGTCATACTGATCCGCTACTCATTGTTGATGATGTATTCGATACCGGCCTGACGATTGATGCAGTGATTAAAACACTGCGGGACAGGGCGAAACTGAATACTCCTGATGATATTCGTGTCGCCGTACCCTGGTATAAACCCAGCCATAACAGAACTGAGCGTGAGCCTGATTATTACCTGCATACCACGGAACGATGGATCAAGTTTCCATTCTCGCTAGAGGGATTGACTATTGACGAGATAAAACAGAACAGGCCTTCGTTATTTGAAATTCTTGCGCCGGTAATCACATCCCGGTAGGAAGTACCTCATGTCTGTTTTACGGTGTTACTTCCAGAGACGCAGCGATCGACACAGCTGCGTTACTGCAACGATCGCCGTCATCATGCTTCTTGCGGGATTCGGTTGCGCTCCGGAGGATACGGCAAAGGTTGCCGGGACTCCCGATGCCGGGTATCGAACGCTTTCGGAGGCGGAGTACGAGGACAAGGTGGCGGGCGGCTGGCTGGGACAGGCCGTCGGCGTCCTCTACGGGTTCCCGACGGAGTTTCTCTGGCCGGGAGAAATGGTGCCGTTCGACTTCGACGACTGGTACCGGATGAAGCCGGAGATCTGGCTCGAAGAGGGGCTGTCGGTCCTGGAGAAGGACGGCTATGTCGCGATGATCGAAACCAGGAAGAAGTACAAGAACGACATCAACAACTGGGAGACGTACACGCCCAGGCAGATGCCCCCGCAGGATGATCTGTATATCGAGTTCCTGTTCCTGCACTCCCTGCAGGAGCATGGTCTCCACGTCACGGCCGAACAGATGGCCGAAGACTGGGTGAGCTATCTGGACCCCAATATGATTTGGGGCGCCAACCGGGTCGCGTACCAGAACTTCAAGAAAGGGATTCTGCCGCCCCGGTCCGGCCATCCCGACAACACGCCGCTGGGCAACGCCATCGACTTCCAGATCGAATCCGACCTGTTCGGGCTCATCTCGCCCGGTTTGCCCCGGGCCAGCAACGCCCTGGGCGACAAGGCGGGCCACCTCACGAACTACGGGGACGGGGTCTATGCCGGCATGGCCATGGCGGCCATGTACGGCGAAGCGTTCTTCGAGAGCGATCCGCGCAAGCTGGTCGAGCACAGCCTGGCGGTCATCCCACGCGCAAGCGGCTATGCCGAGATGGTGCGCGACGTTATCGCCGCACACGATGCAAATCCCGGCGATTGGCAGGCGGCATGGGAGGCCATCTTCGCGAAGTGGGGCCAATACCTCGGATTGGACGTGCGCTCGAACGGCGCCTGTGTCTACCTGGGGCTGCTCTACGGTGGCGGCGACTTCCTGAAGACGATGAACATCTCTATGCGCTGCGGTCTGGACAGCGACTGCAATCCGTCGAGCGCCGCCGGAATCATCGGCGCCGTCCTGGGGATGTCCGGCATTCCGGATAAATGGACCATCCTGAGGAGACTGCCCATCAGCAACGCGTCCCATCCCGGTATCTACCTGGGGGATACGCCCATCCGCAGCGCATCGGCCCCCGGCGCGGGCGGACAGACACTGCGCGAGATTTATCCCGATCCGATCGACTGGGATGACATCATCGCCGCGACGGTGGAAGTCGGCCACAAAAACATCGTCGCCAACGGCGGACGGATCGAGGACGGCATCATCTACATTCCGATCCAGACACCGAGCATCCCACCGTTTGAGCAGGTGCCTGTGCCCGAACAGGAAAGATAGGGTCGGAACAGCCGGTTCAGAACGAAGAGCCGGACTCTTTTATGAACTCGATTTCTTCAGGGGTGGAAATCCGCCCGAGTACCGCGTTGCGGTGTGGAAACCGCCCGAACCGGTCGATTATTTCCTTGTGCCGGCGAGCATAGTCGAGGTCCAGTTCGCTTTCCAGGGTACCAAAAAGCTCAATAGAACGTTCCTGCTCGGCGGGATTTTCGCTGTGCTCGAACGGCATATACAGGAATTTCCGTTCGTCTATCGACAATTCCCGGTCGAAGCCGCGCACCAGGGCCTCCTTGGCGAGAGAGAGCGCGGCGCCATCCGCGGCAAATGCACGGGAGGTGCCCCGGTACATGTTGCGTGAAAACTGGTCGAGGACGATCACGGCCGCCAGGCAACCGCGCGCGCTACTCCGCCAGGTTTCGGGGACCTGTTCCCGCAAGGTTTCATGCAGTTCCTGGAAGCGTTCGCGGATATGGCTGTCAACCGCTTCATCGCTCTCGAACCAATCGTCTGGAGAAAGGTCGTCGAACCAGAACTTGAGGACCTCTTCAATAAAATGTATCGAAATCCGGTTTGTACCCGTTGTAATCGAAATGCCGGAAGTTATTATACTTAACGGTTGAATGTTTTTTTGGAAAATGGCTGGGCCGGTTGCCCCAGGAAGCTCCACTCCTTGTTCACAGGTAGACGCGCTTATTGTGACCCAGATATCCAGGCACTATAGAGAGAGGTAATGATGGACAAATTTGTATCGGCCACGCGTCCGGACTGGGTATCGGATGACATGTATCCGTTCGAGAGCAGGTTCTTTGCCACCCCGTCGGGGCATCATTTGCACTTTGTCGACGAAGGCGAGGGCGAACCGGTTGTGTTCGTACATGGCAATCCCTCCTGGTCCTTCGAATTCCGGCGCCTGATCGAGGGTCTAAGTTCCGAATTCCGGTGCGTTGCTCCCGACCATATTGGATTCGGCCTCTCGTCCCGAAGTGACCGCCGCGAGGATCTCCATCCCGAAAGCCATGCAAAAAGGTTTGCCGCCCTGCTGGATCATCTCGACCTTCGCGAAATAACCCTGTTTATGACGGACTGGGGCGGACCGATCGGCCTGGACTTCGCTCGCAGGCATCCGGAACGGGTCAAGCGGATTGCAATCACAAACACCTGGTGCTGGCCGGTCGGCGACGATTTTCATTTCAAGTCGTTCAGTTACCTGATGTCGAGTTGGCTCGGCCAATACCTCATCAAGCGCCACAATTTTTTCGTCAACGCGGTGATGCCGAAGGCAGTCGGCAACAGGAATATTCTGACACCGGAGATCATGGCGCACTATCGCGCTGCGCAACCGTCGCCCCACATGCGCGCGGCGAACGCAGCATTGCCAGGGTACATCGTAGGTGCGGGCGACTGGCTGGAAGCAATATGGCGTGAACGTGCGGCGTTTGTGGACAAGCCCGCATTTATTGCCTGGGGTCACAAGGACATCGCGTTCCGGAAGAAGGAGCTTGAACGCTGGAAGTCCAACCTTTCCGATTTCGAACTACATGAATTCGAGGACTGTGGACATTTTCTGGCCGAGGAAGCCCCCGAGCAACTGGCGGCGGCACTCAGGGCATTCCTGAATTCGAACCCCTTGCTTGGCCCCAGGAAACGTTCGTTCTCCAAGGTGCTGGCGTCCATGCCGAATGCAGGTGAGGACGAAGATTTTGAGCGACACAACAACGGCAGGGACGCCGATGTATTTGATTGATACCAACGTCATCAGTGAAGCCAGAAAAGGCCGGCAGTCAAGTCGGGGAGTCAAGGCGTTTTCCCGCCAGGTGGAAAAAGACGGGACACCGGTATACATCAGTGTGGTCACCATAGGTGAACTGCGCCGCGGGATCGAGAGAATGCAGCGTAAGATTGTTCAACCCCTTCCAATGACGGGCTGCGGCATCTGTGCAGCAGTTCCGGACCTTCATTGAAGGAAGCTGGCAAAACCGGTAAACTCATAGGGTAGAATTAAAGGATATTCCCTCACCTCTGGCGGGAAACGAGAAGACTTTACTGAAAAGGAGGATAAAATGAGTTACGTCGAAAAGCCGGATTGGCAAAAGTCTCTGGAACACCATGAAGAACTGTGCACAGAACGATATAAGTTAATACACAAGGAGCTACAGTTCATAAGGGAAGACATGCGCGAAATGCGTACCGGTCAACGCTGGTTAATTGGCATAGTTCTGGCGTGGCCACCCTTGATCATCGCTGCTCTGCAGATGATCGCCTGATGCAGGATTAAGAAAACTCTGAACAAGGCTGAAGTACCTCATGCCTGTTTTACGGCGTTAATTTCCTCGAATGACAGGAGGATAATTTCGGAGGAACAGCATGAAAATCCAGATCGCATCGGACCTGCATTTAGAGTTGTGGCGCCGGGACTTGCCATCTCCGACGCACCAGTTCGCGCCGGACCGGACCCGGGACCTGCTCATTCTGGCCGGGGATATCGTGGACGGCAAGCGAAATTTCGGTCTGCCGTTCATCCGCCGCGAGCTCGGCATCTCGCCGGTCATTTTCGTGCCGGGCAATCACGAGTACTACCACGCCACCAAGCAGGACGTGGACGCCTTCTGGCACACCTTCGCGGACGCCAACGAGGGATTTCATTATCTCAACGACGACACGGCCGAGATCCAGGACCTGCGTTTCTACGGCGCGGAGTGGTGTTCGGATTTCTGGGGCGACCCCATGCACCATGTTCGCTATACCATGATGATTGCGGATTTCACGCTGACCGGGGATTGGAACACGTTCAAGCACGCGGAGGAATTCCGGCGCGCCTCAGAGAACATAACGGCGCAGGCCGGCAAGGTGGACGTGGTCGTCACGCATTTTCCGCCCACACTGGAGGCAATCGACCAGGAATTGTATGAAGGTGACCCGTTCAATCCGTATTTCATCAACGACGCCGAACCACTGGTACAGCACGTTGGAGCGAAGCTCTGGGTGTCCGGCCACACTCATTCCCCGTTTGACTATCAGGTAGGGGCCACGCGTGTAGTCGGCAACCCCAGGGGGTACAAGGACGAACCGCCAAGGCCCGGGTTTTCCGTCATGAAGACGGTAGAGATATAAGCAGGTTGTTTTATGACGGGTCGAAGGCCCCGGAATTGAAGTGCAAGGTCGATGCTTCAGGACTGGTCTGAGCCCTTGAGAACTTGCATCAACAGGCTATGCAACTTTCACCCGGGAAGTGTGCTCCTCAAATGAAGTTGAAATAGTGTAAGGCTGCCTGGCTTTTTCCAGCATATCGACCAGCGCGTCTATGGTGAATTTCTGAATCTTGCCGCGCATCAGGTCGCTGACACGGGTCCGCTGAATTCCGAATATTTTGGCAGCATCATGCTGGCTAAGACCATTATCCTTAATCCATGCAGTAATCTTGATCATCAAATCCGCCTTGATTTTCAGTTTGACAGCTTCGCCGGGAGGAAAACCCAGGTCGGCGAACACGTTACCGTCTTTCGGTGTAACGTGGCGGACTTCAGTGCAAATTACCATGTTGTTTACCTCTTGCTCTGTCAGCTAGAATTGGCTGATAGTGGACGGTCGCGATAGGTGGCAGCTTTGCCGTGAAATATGCACGCCCCATGCAGCTTGAGGGATTCCTAATGCCGACGCAATGTTATCGTCTATCGTGTTCTTCTGACTGCTTATCCTGCAAAATCCGTTTCATGGCGGCTCCCCGGCGTTTCTCGCGTGCTTCCGGGCCGTGAATAACATTGGACAGGTCCGGCGGGTTCTCTCTCAGATAAGTCTGGTAATCAATTTCTTTTTCCGTTGCAGCATTTATTCGGCCAGTTCCTTTCTGGGCAAACTGCTTTGTATTGCCCTCATCCTGCTTTTTTCGCAACATCCGTCCCATAGCAGCCTCCCGGCGTTTCTCGCGTGCTTCCGGGCCGCGAATAACATTGGACAGGTCCGGCGGGTTCTCTCTCAAGTAAGCCTGGTAATCAATTTCTTTTTCTGTGGTAGTACTCATCAAGTTGGCTCATCAAATGCGGCAACCACCTCGTAAAACCGGTTTTCAATAAATTAGGTGTATTAGTGTAAGGCTGCCTGGCTTTTTCCATCACTCCAGTTTTTACCATGGTTCTATTTTTTCATTTTTTAAAATCAAATAAGTTGGAATCCATTGCGAGCACCCTGTCAGCCACTTCTTTATGAGGGATTTCATCCGTTACCTCGACACCAAGCCTGCTTAAATGAGATCTCAGTTCTTCTACCGGATTTGAATTACGCATTTGAATCATCTTTACTTGCTGTCGTTCTCCATTCGCCCAGGCATTGCTGTTCGGAGAGAGTTTATCAAAGAGAACAACGCCATTTCGTCCAACTCTGGATATTTTATCGTCAATCACTTCGGGGTTCCCTTCTCCGATCATGCCTATATCTATCCGAACAGTGCCCCGATTGGTTCTTACTTCTGCGTCTGTTTCCCGGTCCACTTCTTCATCAGGCCTTAAATTCAGAAAGAAATCACCCTTGGATTCGTCCAACCCTATAATGGTTAATGCTGCTCTCACGACGCCTTTTTCAAGCATCTTCCCGATTTTCGCTTTTTGTGACCCTCTTACCGTCAAAGTCGCAGCACCGGCCCAAATCAGCAAAGCAGTATCCCTGAGGCCAATCTCCGAACTTTGCGACTCAATCTCGTTTATCATTCTGTTAAACAGGGCCGGATAATCACTTTTTTCAATGCCGAGATTCTGAGCGGTCTTTCTTGTTAAACCCAATAACCAGTACTTCAGATTTTTATCCGAGTTCTTATTTCCGCCCTTTGTAAGTTCATTTCTGATTGCTTCTTTCCACTTTTCATCGTCTGCTTCATCTTCCATCCTGTATTCGGCCAAATTCCTGTAGGTGGCTATCAACCGTCTTTTGGTGACGTCCTCGAAAAACAGGCGGTAGTTATGACCCTCAAGGATTTTTGCAACCGCTTCCCGGATTCCCTCCGGAGAGAATGGATCCAATACCCGGACGTGGTCCGCCGGCAACCTAGCATTCATCAGGGCAATACACCATCGTACTGGAAATCATAAACATCCGGTTGATGTTCCATAAGTGAGGAATCTTTGGTCTGAATCTCAAAATACTTCGAGGCGTTCTCGATCATCAGGAAACGGCGCTCCAGCCTTCCCGCAACCCGGCCTGTGGTTCCTGTTCCCGCAAATGGGTCCAGCACCAAGTCGTCTTTAAACGAGTAATACCTGACAACCCGTTCTGCCAGCGCGTCGGGGAATACAGCCGGATGCTCTTTGTGAGACGCCGGATGAATTCTCCAGACATTTGTACGTTCATATCCATCTTCAATCCTTGAAGATTTGACCGCCTCCGGAACGGGGTGATTTCGTATATTCCAATCAATCAGCTTGTCCGTTCTTTTCCTGTATACCATTACATTTTCCGTAACGCTGACAGCTTTATATTGGAGCGGTTGCCTATCAGCCGCAAATCGGCGTCCCCGTCCCAGGTTCCATCCGGCCCCCTCCGGCTTCTCCCAGATGATGTCATCGATAAAATCAAAGCCGATATCCTTTAGTATCGGATGCAGGTCGTAAGGGATAGGCAGACGTTTGCTTGAAGAGGACCGCGAGGCCCGCCGTATGAGTACCGGACTGGTGTTCACCACCAGGAACCTGCCTTCTGACAGGACTGCATGGCATTTTTTGAAAACTTCCCCGATAAATGCAAGGTAATCGTTATAATCCAGACTCTCATGCGCCTCCGGTTTGGCATTAAAATAGGGCGGTGAAGTAAACACTAATTGAGCAGTATTTGGGGGGAAATCTTCCAGCACGTTACGCGCGTCACCCAGTATGATTTTTGAAGGGATAGGCGGGAATGAGATTTCTCCGCACCGGGAAACCCGTTTCTTTTTCTCCGTTTTGACCAGCCGTGCCCGTTGAGCGGATAAATCCAGGTCGGTAGTTTCGGCAATTTCTCCGCTTGAACGAACCCTTACTTCACCTATGGGTTCGCTTCCATTACTTGCCGATATAAGTGGAACACGCCAACGATTCAGTCGGTCATCCCATTCCGGCAGTCCCAATTCGACGGCAACCAGTCGAGGTTGAAGCCATTGAGAAACCAAGTCCCGTACAGTCGCTACTTTTAATGGTTGCTCCGTATTCATTTTATCCTCCATTATATCGTCAAAAAACAAAGTCTTTAAAAAGGACCAATCGAAACCCCACCATATAAGCGGGAATCGTAACGATAGGGACTTCCATATCAGCATCCACGCAACCCAATCGATACCGATGACTGTCAATGATTCAACTAACAGTCTTAATGATATTTTATTTGTGAGAAGACTATCATTTATGTGATTTGGAAGCAATATAATATATGTGACATATCACTAAAAATAGAGCATGCTGATCCGGAAATCGGATGGGTTTATCATTGAGTTTGAGGACCGGCTGATTGAGTATGTGTAACCGGCGATTTACACAGAAATATTTACAGTCCCCAAGAAATTACAACTGATAAACAACTGCTCCCGAATATCCAGAGCAAAGGCACAAGAGCTGTACCGGCGCGAAATCTCTTACGCCCCGGTTAGAAAGATAGGGTCGGACCACCCTAACTCTACCCAACTATCTGTTTCCATTGAGTTAATTTGCCATCTACAGATGAAATTCCCTCTTAAAACGCCATTTATGCCATCAAAAACGAGGCTGAAGTACCTCATGCCTGTTTTACGGCGTTACTTCCCTCGTATGCCTGCCCTGCTTGTGCAGGGTGTGTTACTACTTAAAACCATGTTTTGGCGTATGAAAAGCGCAGTTTAAGCCTGTTGAAAGCAGGTTTTGTTTGGTGGTTTCCCTTTATTATCAGTAACTTCTGCCATTTTGAACTGGCCTGACCCCTTGAGTTCTCAGTGCAGCAGTTCCGGACCTTCATTGAAGGCAGCTGGCAAAACCAGTAGACTCATGCGGTAGTATTAAAGGATATTCCCTCACCTCTGGCGGGAAACGAGAAGACTTTACTGAAAAGGAGGATAAAATGAGTTACGTCGAAAAGCCGGATTGGCAAAAGTCTCTGGAACACCATGAAGAACTGTGTACAGAACGATATTGGATGAGGGAATCATGGAACTGAACATCGAAGAACAACTCGGCGCGGTGGAGCGCACCGTGTCGTCGCTAGAACGCGACGGGCAACCGGCCCGCGCGGTCAGGCTCGCTCGGACCTACGCAACTACGGTCGATGATCTATGGGACGCGGTGACGAGCGCCGAACGCATAGCGCGGTGGTTTCTCCCGGTAACCGGCGACCTCGAATTCGGCGGCCGATACCAGCTGGAGGGGAACGCGGGCGGCACGATCACACACTGCGAGCGTCCGTCCTTTCTGGCGTTAACCTGGGAGTTCGGCGGCGAGGTGAATTGGGTGGAAGTGCGGCTTGCGGACGCGGATGCCGACGGCGGCGGCGCGCGCCTTGCGCTAACGCACACGGCGCTGCTCTCGGATCGGTGGCTGGAGTTCGGTCCCGGTGCCGTTGGTGTCGGCTGGGAAATGGGCTTGCTCGGAATGGACCTTCATTTGACCCGGCCGAGCGAACCGAAGATCGACGACGAGACGTTCCACACAACGCCCCAGGGAAAGGCGCTCCTCACCGGCAGCAGCGAGGGGTGGTACCAGGCAGCCATCGCCGCCGGAACGGACCCCGAGGTTGCGCGCGCCGCCACGAAGCGAACGACCGCCTTCTACACCGGTGCCACGGTCGCGTCAGCCTGATGCACGCCTTCGACGTGCGCGGCGACCCGGTGCGGCGGCACACCCTCGAGCGGCATCAGAGCGGTCAACACAGGTTCGTGCCCCTAAGCCTTACAGTTTTGTGGTACGAATTGGGGTACGAGAAACATAACTTATTGTTTACATTGATATATTGGCGGAGAGAGAGGGATTCGAACCCTCGATGGGCTTTTAACCCATACTCCCTTAGCAGGGGAGCGCCTTCAGCCACTCGGCCACCTCTCCGTAAGGCGGGCCGGTGGGACCGGCCCGGATATGTCTGTATACGAGTCCTTAGCTCCTATACACAGTGCTGATTACGTATTTCCGTCATTATCCTCCGCTTCTCCATCACTGTCCTCCGAAGCTCCGTCGCCGTCCTCCGGTTCATCCATGTATTCCTGGGCAAGCTGTTCTTTTGCCTTCTTGACCTTTTCAAGCTGGATGCGTTCGTAGATTTCCTCCCGGTGTACCGCTATTTCTTTGGGAGCGTTGACTCCGATCCGGACCTGGTTGCCGCGTATTCCGAGTATGGTTACATTGACATCATCCCCGATCATCAGAGACTCGCCAATCCTGCGTGTTAATATCAACATCTTCTTTTCTCCTGTTTATTCCCTAGGTAGTAACTATATTAGCCTTTTTCGATGATAAATGCTTTATAAAAAATTACCCTGCAGCATCATCGATTACATTGTCATCGCCCTCAAGACCGAAAGCGGAGTGTAACGTCCTTACACCCAGTTCCAGGTACTTCTCGTCGACGACCACCGATATCTTTATCTCGGAGGTGGATATCATCTGTATATTGATACCCTCGCCGGCCAGCGCCGAGAACATTTTACTTGCGATCCCGGCATGGGAACGCATGCCCACCCCCACAACTGAAATCTTGACAATCCGGTCATCTGCCAGGACTTCTTTCGCGTCCAGGTTCCGGGCAGTTTTTTCCAGCAGCGCACTGGCCTTGCCGAAATCATTCCGGTGCACGGTGAAGGTAAAATCAGTCAACTGATCCACGCCGACATTCTGCACGATCATATCAACCTCAATGTCGGCCTCCGCAATCGGATTCAATATCGCGCCGGCGATGCCGGGCCTGTCCGGCACGCCGCGCAGTGTGAGTTTTGCTTCGTCTCGGTTATGGGCAATGCCCGCTATCAGCGCCCGTTCCATTTCTTCATCCTCGTCTGTGATCAAGGTGCCCGGGCCTTCTTCAAAGGAAGACAGGACACGTAATGGTACTTTATATTTGTTGGCGAATTCGACTGAGCGTATCTGCAGCACCTTCGCCCCCAGGCTGGCCAGTTCCAGCATCTCCTCGTAGGCTATCCTGTCCATGCGCCTGGCGCCTGGCACGATCCGGGGGTCTGCGGTGTACACGCCGTCCACGTCAGTATAAATCCTGCATTCGGCGGCATTCAGCGCCACCGCCATGGCAACGGCCGTGGTGTCGGTGCCCCCGCGCCCGAGCGTGGTGATATTGCCGTTTTCGTCAATGCCCTGGAAACCCGCGATGACGACTATCTTGTTATCCACCAGGTCTTTTTTGACCCGCATCGCCTCGATATCGATGATCCGGGCCTTGTTGTGGACGTTGTCCGTGAGAATATGGACCTGTCCGCCGGTATAGGAAACGGCAGGATAACCATGTTCCTGCAATACCATGCTCAACAGGGCGATGGTCACCTGTTCACCGGTTGACATCAGCACGTCAAGCTCCCGGGAATCCGGGTTTTTTGCCACCTGTCCCGCCAGTTTGATAAGCCGGTCCGTCTCACCGGCCATGGCGGAGAGAACCACTACCACCTGGTGGCCCTGTTTGCGCGTTGCAATGACGATATCGGCAACCGCCTTGATCCGTTCCACCGTCGCGACAGAGGTACCGCCGAATTTTTCCACTATCAGAGCCATATCAACCAGTTTTTTGTGTCACCCAGGCCGGAACGCTTGCCAGCGCGTCTTGCAGCGCGGACGGATCATTGCCGCCGGCCTGGGCCAGGTCCGGACGGCCTCCCCCCTTCCCGCCCACCTGCTGCGCGACAAAATTGATCAGTTCGCCGGCCTGTACCCTGTCCGTGCTGTCTTTCGTCACTCCCGCCACCAGGCTGACTTTATCACCTTTGACCGTGGCGAGCACTATGACCGCGGTGCCCAGTTTACTCTTCAACTGATCGACCGTATCCCGCAAGGTTTTCGGGTCGGCCCCATCCATGTTGCGGGCAAGGACATGAATACCATTGACGAGCTCAGCCTGTTCACCCAGTTCCGCGCCGGCCCGGCTGGCCATTTTGCCCTTTACCTGTTCCAGTTCCTTCTCCATGCGCCTGGAATTCTCCAGTACCTGCTCCAGCCTGGCTGCCAGTTTGTCCCGGCCGGATTTCAGCAACCGCGCCAGTTCGGCCAACTGCGCTTCTTCGGCCTCGACCAGGGCCAGCGCGCCAAGTCCCGTGACGGCCTCAATCCGGCGAATGCCCGCGGCAATCCCCGTCTCGGCAATGAACTTGAACAGGCCGATGTCACCGGCGCGCCCCACGTGGGTGCCGCCGCATAACTCCACCGAAAAATCGCCGCCGATGTTCAATACCCGGACCTGTTCATCGTATTTCTCACCGAACAGGGACATGGCGCCCGACTTCAGCGCTTCATCCAGCGGCATCATGCGGATTTCGGTATCGATGTTCTCCAGTATCTTGCGGTTGACCAGCCGTTCGATCTGCAACAATTGCTGTTCCGAAACCGGCTCCGGATGGGAAAAGTCAAAGCGCAACCGGTCCGGCGCCACCAGGGAACCCTGCTGGGTCACATGCTCGCCCAGCACCTCTCGCAACGCCGCGTGCAGCAGGTGCGTGGCAGAGTGGTTGCGCACCGTGTTGATGCGCGTGGCGGGGTCGACCCGGGCCGTCACCTCCTGCCCGGTCTGCAGGATCCCGCTGCTTACCCTGCCCAGGTGCACGTGAGCGTTTCCCTGCTTTTGCGTATCTTCGACCGTGAATACGCCCGTATCCGATACCAGTTCGCCCTGGTCGCCGACCTGGCCGCCGGATTCCGCGTAGAACGGGGTCCGGTCCAGTATCACTGCGCCGGATTGACCCTCTTCGATATGCTCGACCATCTGGTTGTCCTGCAGCAAGGCAGTTACCTGCCCGGTGACGTGCAGGGAATCGTAACCTTCGAAACCTGAGGCGTGGTTCTTCAACTCGGGAAGTATGGAGACGTCCGCGGCAAACCTGTTCGCCTCCCGCGCCCGCCGGCGCTGCTCCTCCATGCACTGTTCAAAGCCCTCCATATCCAGCTTGAGGTTGCGTTCACGGGCAATATCGGCGGTCAGGTCAACGGGGAAACCGTAAGTATCATACAGCTTGAACACGACTTCGCCCGGGATAGTGCCGGAGGCCAGCGCGCCGACTGCGGCTTCCAGGTGTTTAAGTCCCTGCTCCAGGGTTTCCGCAAACCGTTCTTCCTCCTGCTTCAGGGTATTCGTTACGAATTCCCCGGCCCTGCTCAATTCCGGGCAGGCTTCTCCCATGATGGAGTCCAGGGGTTCCACCAGCTTATGGAAGAACGGCTCATTCAGGCCCAGCTTGGACCCGTGGCGCAGCGCCCGGCGGATGATTCGGCGCAGTACGTAGCCCCTGCCCTCGTTGGCCGGGATGACGCCGTCCGCCACCAGGAAGGCGCAGGAACGGATATGATCGGCAATCACCCGGGTTGAGACAAGGTCCGTAGCGCTATCCCCTGCGAGGGATTGCACCGCATCGATCAGGGGGCGGAACAGGTCCGTTTGATAGTTGTTTCGCACGCCCTGCAGCAGCGCTGCGGTCCGCTCCAGGCCCAGGCCCGTATCGACTGATGGTTTCGGCAGGGGATGCATTTTGCCTTGCGCATCCCGGTTGAACTCCATGAACACCAGGTTCCAGATCTCCACGTAGCGGTCGCCGTCCTGCTCCGCGCTGCCGGGCGGGCCGCCGGGCACGTCGGCGCCGTAATCGTAAAAGATCTCACTGCACGGTCCGCAGGGACCCGTATCGCCCATCGACCAGAAATTGTCTTTCTCTCCGCAACGGCTGAACCGGTCCTTATCGACTCCGACCTGTTCCAGCCAGATGGCCTCGGCATCCGCATCATCATGGAAGACGGTAACCCAGAGCTTCTCTGCAGGGATGGCCAGTTCCCCGGTAAGGAACTCCCAGGCATAATGGATGGCCTGTTCCTTGAAATAGTCTCCGAAACTGAAATTACCCAGCATCTCGAAAAAAGTGTGGTGGCGGGCGGTGTATCCGACATTTTCCAGGTCGTTGTGTTTGCCCCCGGCGCGCACGCAGCGCTGGGCAGTTACGGCGCGCGCGCAGGCGCGTTGCTCAAGGCCCAGGAATACCTCCTTGAACTGCACCATGCCGGCGTTGGTGAACAGCAGCGTCGGATCATTGGCCGGCACCAGGGGTGAACTTGCCACCACCTCGTGCCCGCGCCGGTTGAAAAAATCCAGAAACCGCCGGCGAATGTCATTTGCCTCCATATACTTCATCCTGTCCGCTATTCGCTGTTGTTGAATTCTCTACGAATTTGCTCTGAGGTAAAACCGCGATACTGCAGAAAACGTGATTGTCTTGCCTGCTCCCTGAAATCCATGGGCGCCTGCCGGCCGAATTTCTTCTGCCGCACCGCCCGGATTCGCTCCTCCCAGTCCAAATCCATGGCCGTAAATACCTGCCTTACCAGTTCATCGCCCAGTCCGCGCTCACCCAACTCCCGGGAGATATGCAACGGTCCGTAACCTTTTGCAACGCGGCCCCGGACATACGCTTCGGCGAAGCGCGCATCATCCTGCATCCCCGCAGACTTGAGACCCGCGAGGACTTCTCCCACCGCTTCCGGGGCGAACCCGCGCGCCGCCAGCTTCACCTGCAGTTCCCGCTCGGAGTGCTCGCGCCTGGCGAGCAGGTCCAGAGCCCGTTGCCTGATTACCGCTGTCTGATCACTGCTCAGACCGGCGTTTCCTCCGCCGGTTTCGCGGTTTCAGCCTGCGGCAACGCCTTG
>JAPPLI010000189.1:37178-38238 GCA_028819495.1 Gammaproteobacteria bacterium
TCAGACCGGCGTTTCCTCCGCCGGTTTCGCGGTTTCAGCCTGCGGCAACGCCTTGCTTTTTACCGCCCGCTCGATTTCCAGCGACACTTCGGGATTACCCCGGAGATACTCGCGCACGTTGTCCTTGCCCTGGCCTATGCGTTCGCCGTTGTAACCATACCAGGCGCCGGTCTTTTCTATAATCCCGTGCGACACGCCCAGGTTGATAATTTCGCCCTCGCGGGAAATGCCGCGGCCGTAAAGGATATCGAATATGGCCTCCTTGAACGGCGGCGCCACCTTGTTCTTCACCACCTTGACGCGGGTTTCGTTGCCTACGACCTCGTCGTTTTTCTTTATAGCGCCGATGCGGCGGATTTCCATGCGCACGGATGAATAAAACTTAAGCGCGTTGCCTCCGGTAGTCGTTTCCGGGTTACCGAACATGACGCCGATCTTCATGCGGATCTGGTTGATAAATATCACCAGCGTATTGGAGCGTTTGATGTTGGCCGTGAGTTTCCTCAGGGCCTGGGACATCAGGCGGGCCTGGAGCCCCATGTGGCTGTCGCCCATCTCCCCTTCTATTTCCGCCTTGGGTGTCAATGCCGCCACGGAATCGATAATAATCAGGTCGGTAGCGCCGGAGCGTACCAGCATATCGGTAATCTCCAGGGCCTGCTCGCCTGTATCGGGTTGTGAGACCAGCAGGTCCCCAATCGCCACACCGAGCTTCTCCGCGTATGACGGGTCCAGGGCATGTTCCGCGTCGACGAACGCGGCGGTGCCCCCGACTTTCTGTATTTCCGCTGCCGCATGCAGCGCCAGCGTGGTTTTGCCGGAGGATTCCGGCCCGTAGATTTCCACGACCCTTCCCCGGGGCAGTCCGCCAATTCCCAGCGCCAGGTCCAGCCCCAGCGAACCCGTGGATACTGCGCTCACGTCATGATCGACGGAACCGTCGCCCATGCGCATGATTGATCCCTTGCCAAATTGCTTTTCGATTTGCCCCAGGGCAATATCCAGGGCCTGTTTCTTTTTCTCGTCCATTGATTCTCTCATCTTCAATATGTCAGTTAGT
>JAPPLI010000011.1:0-2583 GCA_028819495.1 Gammaproteobacteria bacterium
GGCTGATCATTACCGCGATGACCATGAAGTACGCCTACATCGCGGCCAACTCGCTGACCGGGTTCGCCTCTTCCGTGATCGCCTGCGGTTGTGAAGCGGATATCGAGCAGGAACTGAAACCGGAGGAAACCCCGGACGGCAGACCCGGTGTGGCGATCATCATGTTCGCCATGTCCAAGTCGCAGTTGGCCGACCAGCTTACCAGGCGGGTCGGACAGTCGGTAATGACGACGGCCACCAGCGCCTGTTTCGCCGGGACTCACAGCGATACCATGCTGCCCCTGGGGAAAAGCCTGAGGTATTTCGGCGACGGTTACCAGATATCAAAGATACTGGATGGAATCCGCTACTGGCGCATCCCGGTCATGCACGGCGAATTCCTGTGTGAGGAGACTACCGGCGTGGTCCCTGCCATCGGCGGCGGTAACTTCCTGGTCATGGCAAAGACATCCCGCCACGGCCTGAATGCCTGCGAAAAAGCGGTAAAAGCAATCAGGGCGGTGGAAGGCGCAGTCACCACGTTCCCCGGCGGCATAGTCGGGTCCGGCTCCAAGGTGGGATCCAAGTATTCGTTTTTACCGGCCTCAACCAACGAAGTATTCTGCCCCACCCTGAAAGGCCGGGTAAACAGCACGCTTACCGAAGAGGTCGGTTCCGTCCTGGAAATCGTCATTGATGGTTTAAACGAAACTGCAATAAGCGAAGCCATGCGCGCCGGGATCGAGGCGGTGTGCAAAAACGGGCCCGACAAGGGCATCTACCGGATCAGCGCAGGGAACTATGGCGGAAAACTGGGACAATATCACTTTCACCTGCGGGACGTATTGAAATGAATAATTATCCGCGGATGAGCGCAGATGGACGCAGATGATTCATTGAATGGCATGATTTTTACTTTGAACCACAAGCCGCGTTGGTCGTTGGATCTATCGGCGCTGACACCGGATCGGTTGTCCGGGGTGGAAAATGTCGCGGATATCGAACTGAACTACGGCGCCAGGCCGGTCCGGGCTGGTGACCTGTTTTCCATCAAAGGGGATGATCCCGAGCACATCGAGTTGCGCCGCACCACGGAACTGGTGACCCGGATCGGCGCCGGCATGACGCGGGGCCATATCAACGTCAAGGCCCACGGCGGCAGTTACCTCGGTCATGGCATGAAAGGCGGCACAATCAGGGTCAACGGCAACTGCGGCGACTGGCTGGGTTGTGAAATGTATTGGGGCAGGATCGACGTGGAAGGCGATGCCGGCGATTATATCGGCGCGGGCAAGCGCACTGCCATGTATGGAATGCGTGACGGGCTGATAACGGTATGGGGCAATGCCGGGAACCGGATCGGCGACAGGATGCGGCGCGGCATGATCATGATCGGGGGCGATGCGGGCGACTTCAGCGGTTCCGGCATGGTTGCCGGCACGATATTGATCCTGGGCAAATCCGGCAGGCTCCCGGGCTACGGGATGAAACGCGGGACCATCATCCTGGGCAGGCGGCCGGACCGTATCGGGACCACCCTGGCAAACTGCGGCACGTTGAAGATGGAATACTTGCGCCTGTTTTTCAAGCAACTGTCCCGGATGGGAAGCCGTTACCGGTTTTTTCGCAATTTCGGCCCTGAAGTGCGCCTGTATACCGGCGACCTCGCCAACGACGGCAAGGGCGAAATCATGGTGCTGCTCAATACGGCCAGGTAATTAACATGGATGTACAGGATATACAGGATAAAATTAGTTCCGGTATTCTCTGACTCGATCAGAGAATCCCTTACTGCACTGCCCTTGCAGAGTTTTGTAAGGCTAAGAAAGAATTTGTTTTAAAACATCCTGTATATCCTGTACATCCATGTTAATTTGTAAACTCTGCGCTTTGCAGGGTCAGGGTCTCTTCCATCAGCGGTTCACTGTCCGGTGATCCGGCAGGGATGACGGTCTTTATCTGGTACAGTTTTCCCGGCACCTGGTCGGATAATATGAACTCGTACAGCTTGGGGGCAAACTCGGCGAATTGCCTGCGCCTGGGGTCGTTCACGTACGGGGTAATGGAAATCTTTTCCCCTGTCCTCTCAGCGCCGTCATATTCAAACGTTACCGGCTCTATTTTCGCATTCTCGGCAAATGCCGACTTGATACGCCTCTGGAAATAACGCCAGCTACCGTTGGTCAAACGGTTCATCTCGTACACGTCGCCCTGCATGTACACGACCAGCACCGGGTTGCCCTTTATGCCGACCAGGTTATCACGCCGGGCATCCTGTTGCCTGTCCGCGGTGAAAAATTCCAGGTCGGCGTCCTTACTGCCATCCTCATTGACCTTGAGGATATCCAGAAACACGGAATCGCTGAAACCTTCCTCGTAACTGCCGCTCTTGACGAAATCATAATAGATCCGCCCGGGGCTGTCGATGTTCCTGAGGTGGTTGTCCATCCAGAGTTTGACCTCCGCATCGGCGAACTCGAAGGTATTCGGGTCAACCCCTATGGGGTCGCCCATCCTGCCGATGGTGGCGCCCTTGACTTCCACATCCCCACTGTCATCCTCAGCGACAACGAAGGCTGCTGAAAAGAACAACAGGGCGTACAG
>JAPPLI010000011.1:2683-38164 GCA_028819495.1 Gammaproteobacteria bacterium
CACTGTCATCCTCAGCGACAACGAAGGCTGCTGAAAAGAACAACAGGGCGTACAGAGTTATCCGCAGATGACGCAGATTACCGCAGATGTATTTATGGGTTTTCTTTTTATCTGCGTTAATCTGCGTCATCTGCGGATGAATCCCCGAGGCTGATATTTCAGTCGTCGTCATCTTCTCTTATCTCGATTTTTTCCAATGGCAACAACGGCACACCGTAGCCTTCCATTATGGCGTTGATCTCCGACTGGTTTTCCGCGATGAGTTGATTTACCTTGTCTCTCCATTCCTGTTCCCCGTGCCTGACCGCCATGGCCACGGTGAATGAAAATTTCAGGTAGGGTGTCGTAGGGTCATCGCCCAACGGCAGCATGATGAGGTCCTCGCCGCCTTCCATGGTCCTGGAGAAATAGCCGATGATAGGCCCCCAGATAATCGCCGCGTCGATTTTCCCGGCAAGCAAATCCTCGGTCAGGGTTTTACCCGGATACTCCTCGGGGTCGCCGGGCTGTCCCTGGTACGGCACTATACTCCCCATCAGTCCGTGCCTGAAAACCCAGAACTGATCCTGGCCGCGATCGGTCACGCCGAACCTTATTTTCAGGCCGCCGTTTTTCACCCTGTCGACCAGCATTTCGGGCGAGGTGACATCATCCATCCCCCGTCCCTTTGCCAAGACCAGGGCATAAGAACTGGTGTAGTACGGATTTGTAGCCGCAGCCCGCTCGAAATTGACCGGCGCGCTCATCACCAGGTCGCACTTGTACCCGGTGCCTGATTCGGATTCCGCCCTGAGGGTATTGCGGATGAACCCGATCCTCTGGGGGAAAAATTCATATTGCAGTTCCACACCCAGTTTCTCGGCGAACAGCTCGGCTATCCTGTTCTCAAAGCCCTGTTCCTTGAGATTGGAAAAAGGCAGCATGTACGGGTCGGCGCACACCTTCAACACGGTCATTTCCTCGACATTGACCGCCATGGCGGGGGTGCCGTTCAACAACAGCAAACATGCCAAACAATATCTTTTCATTCTCATCAACCTTTTTTCGCGGCCCGCTGCACCTTGAGGATCTTGCCGATAAGCCGGCGGTAAGGACCCGTAAGGTTCGCTCTCGCAGCATCCATGGCGGCATCGACGTTGACCGGCTCACCTACCACGATGACACCCACCATTCCGAACCCGATATGGGGAATGCACACGTAGGGATACACACCCTCTATGTCCATCTGCAAGGTAAAATCGTTGCCCATTTTACTTTTCCAGCCTTCGGCGCCTTCGGGAAGCATTCCCTCGTACACCTGGCCGTCCGGAAGCGGCACCTGGTTAATCGATACGGCGTCATGGGATGTCATATTGACGAACCTCACGTTATCGCCCGGTTTTACGTAAATCACATCCGGGTTGAATATACGCGCTTCGGCGTTAACGACGTGAATCTGCTGGGCGGACGCCTGTAAGGACCCCAGTAAAAACAAAACAACCACAAGACTTCTTTTCAAATACATATTTTCTATCCCCTTTACCTGTTATTTTTGCGGTCATCATAACATATCGTCCGCTACCGGTTCCCGTTAAATTTCGGGGTCAGAGTAAAATCGCCGAGGAAGTCGGCAACAGCAGAGCCGGTGGTGATTTTACTCTGACCCCACCCATCTGACAGGCCGCTATTGGGCATACAGGTATGATTAATAATTCCCCGACAAGTTCCAAAAAAAAATCCCCGGTATCGCTGATACCGGGGATATGACTACAAACTCTGTGAAAAGTTTGTTCGGCCTACGGCAGGCTGAACACCATCAACACGCCACTGTTACGTGTTGAATTCCACAGTGCGCGATAGCCGCCGACAGCGCCGAGCGCCGCGTCGCCGGACATGTCACGCAGAACCGGGATAGCCACAACAGCGCCAGCCCATCCGCCGATGCCTGAAAGCACACCGACGTATTGCTTGCCCTTGTGGGACCAGGTGTTGAAGTTGCCGATAATGCCGGACGGGGTCTTGAACTGCCACAGCAGCTTGCCGCTGCTGGCGTCAATCGCCTTGGCATAACCTTCGAGGGTGCCGTAGAAAACTACGTCGCCCGCGGTTGCCAATGCGCCGCTCCATACCGACCACCGCTCAGGAATAGACCATACGATCTTGCCTGCGCCGGCATCCCAGGCAATGAAGTTGCCCATGTTGGTCGTGCCGTTGCCCATTACCTGGCCGGCCGGATACATCGTCAGGTTGGCATTTACATACCAGCTGCCGGCTGCCTGTTCATAGGTAACGCCGCCTGCGTCGTAGCTGACCGGCTCATATGTCATACAAACATGGTTTGTAGGCACATAGAACAGGTTGGTACGCGGGGAGAAGGCAGCAGGTTGCTGATCCTTGGTGCCCAGTGCTGCCGGGCAGACGTCCTTGGACACAACGTCCTGACCGTTGTAGTGGGTGCTGAACTCATTGACGACCTGGGGATAACCCGTCTTCATATCAACATGGGTCGCCCAGTTGACGGCCGGGTCATACTTCTCGGCCACCAGCAGTTCGCCGGTCTTGCGGTTCATGGTGTAACCGAAACCGTTACGGTCGAAGTGAACCAGCGACGGTGTCATAGTGCCGCCAACATCCAGCTCAGCCAGAATCATCTCGTTGATACCGTCATAGTCCCACTCATCGTGGGGCGTCATCTGGTATACCCAGCGAGCCACACCGGTGTCGATGTCACGGGCGAAAATGGTCATGGACCACTTGTTGTCGCCGGGACGTACGACCGGGTTCCAGGTGCCGGGGTTGCCGTTGCCGTAGTACATCAGGTTCTCATCGAAATCGGCAGGCCACCAGCCCCAAACGGAACCACCGCCGATCACCCACTGGTCGGAAGTCTCCTTACAAGTGCGCTCTTCCGCAGAATTGGCGCGCAGGGCCATTTCGCCCCAGGAGCTCTTGCCGGTGCTCATTTCAGCGTCAAACGCACACCAGGTCTTCAGGGAAGAATCCGCGCCGACGGGCTGGCCCATGGACATGGTATTCTCGTCAAACAGGATATCCTCGTCCGGACCCATGCTGAACGCACGCCATGCCAGGCTGCCGTCGCTCGCATTGAAAGCAGCGATCCAGCAGCGCACGCCAAACTCAGCGCCGGAGCAACCGGTAAAGACCTTGTCCTTAATCGGGTGCGGGGCGTTGGTGTTGGTCATGCCGTTATGCGGGCCATAGCCCCTGCCGCCGGTATCGTGGCCAACCTTGTCGTCAGAGATGTCCGCGCCGTTCTTTGTCTGCCAGATAATGCTGCCGTCCTTCGGGCTCAGGGCATACAAAGTGGTGTCGGCGGCTTGCAGGTAGATCTGCCCGTCGCCGTACCCCAGACCGCGGTTTACGATGTCGCAACACATCTTGGGAACGGTTGCTTCCTCGTCCTGTGCAGGCACGAAGTCCCAGGTGATTTCCAGGGTCTCGAGATCGATGGCGAAAACATCATTCGGGAATGATGCGTGGATATACAGGTGGTCGGTAGCCAGACCCGTTTCACTGGGCGGCAGGACCAACGGACCTCCCTCATGGCCTTGCAGGCGTCCCGTCGAGAACGTCCACGCAGCCACCAGGTCACCGGCGTTACCTGTGTTAATCTGATCCAGTTCAGAATAACGCCAGTTGTTGTAATTGCCTCCCGGAAATACCCAATAGTTCGGATCTTTCATCAACTCTCTGAGACCATCGTTCGCGAAAGCTGGTGAAGACATGAACAGGGCAAGAGAGACAATTATCCATTTACTGAAGGAAAATTTACTCATGACCTCCTCCTCTTATTGCTAATTAACAATTTTGATCTCGATTTTTTTGGCCTCTCTGCTATCTCGAGATCATGAAAGATAGCTGAGAGTTAAAATTATCAGAGCCGCATCCCTGCGTCAAACTTCATTGGCATTTTGTTATGTTGTTTTTTTATGCCCTTATTATTCCAATGAATATTATCACAAAACCAGAACAAGTCAAATATAGGAAATATTCATGCAATAAGCAAGAACTTTTACACACAAACCGCATATTCCACCTTAATTTCAGAAGATGTCAAGCATAATTCGCGATCTTTCCCCGGATCCGTAAAATCTGGAAATAATATAGTCGATATTGTATACTCCGGCTATAAATCAGTCACCTTAATCAGCTCCAGGAATTTTATGGAGGAACGTATGTTGAACACAACCATGAAAACGATCGCATATATTGCGCTGATACTCATCTCCGTACCGGCAGCGTTGGCGGACGTGATGCCCGCTGACTGGCGGCAGAAACTGTCGGACCAGGCCTGGGAGGAGAACTCGCGCCATGCGGCCTTCCAGGACAGGGAAATCATTGAAGATGCCGAGCAGAGTGTTCTGGAAATAAGAGTGCCATACGCGGCGGAAGACGCAACCCTCGCTCCTGTTACCATACATACCAGAATTCCCCAGACCGATGAACTGTATATACAACGGATACATGTCTTCATCGACAAGAACCCGGTCCCGCTGGTGGGAATCTTCGATTTCACACCCGCCAGCGGCAAGGCCGACCTGGCCATGCGCGTCAGGATAAACGATCATACCTATGTCCGTGCTGTCGCCGAGCTGAGTACCGGCGAGCTGTACATGGTCAAGAGTTTCACCCGGGCAAGGGGCGCCTGCTCCGCGCCGCCGCCCAAGAGCATCGGTGATTCCATCGCCAATATGGGCCAGATGAAAATGAAACTGATCGGCGATGTCGAATACAGCAAGCCGAACCTGATGCAGATCAGGATTAAACACCCCAACATAACCGGGTTACAACCGATGCGGATAGGCTCCCACGTCCATCCCCCCGCGCATTTCATCAACACGTTGAATGTCGATTACAACGGGGTTCCGGTAATGAAAGCAATCCTGACCTTTGCGATCAGCATGGACCCCAGCCTGCGTTTCTTCTTCGTGCCGGAAAACGGGGGAACACTGACGGTACAGGCAACGGACACCAAGAACGCAGCCTGGTCTTCAGATTTTGTCGTGAATTAGTTTTAACATGGATGTACAGGATATACAGGATTTCTGATTCTTGATTCCGGGAATTTTCTGAGTTAACCAGATGTTCCCTGATCAATTTCCTGAAATAATGCGCTATATTGCTACGACCTTAAATTTTGGCCTGAATGCGCAGTGTCGTCGCTTACCCTGACGACAAAACCATTACATATCCTGTACATCCTGTACATCCATGTGAATCATGATTCTATTTTGATTCCTCTGCCCGCTTGACCTTTTTGACTGCAGGACAGGAAGCCAGGGCCTGCTTCCTGATGGCTTTCAACTGCTTGAGTTGTTCCCTGCTTATTTCATCATCACGGAACAAGCCGCCGCGTTTGCCCGGCATCCGGTTATAGCGCTCCTGCAGGCTGGCCTGCTCGAACACCTCAAAGCTTATCCCGGCTTCAATCACGTCCTGCCGGCAAGCGCAGGTCAACAGGTTTTCCTCGGACTGCTCGCCGAGTTCGGCCATGCAACTGACGACCTGCCTGACCGTTTCAACGGTCGGAAACCCGGCTGCCGCCGCAACTGAGGGCAGCGCCAGGGCCAGAATTATTGTTGTGGATTTCAACATGAACTAAGGAACCTCTGGTTAAAGTCTCAAAGGTTCCCACGATACAGGGAGGTATCCTCAAAATCAATGCCGGAGCATCAGTAATACCCCCTGATTTCCGGGGTCAGAGTAAGAAATTCGTCAGAATTTTTACTCTGACCCCATCTATCCCGGAGTCTAAAACCTGTATCCCAGCCGCACGCCGTAGGTGCGCGGGGGCTGGTACATATGGGTACAGCCCAATCCGGGGAAGGGTGTTCCCGCCACGCCATTGACCATCTGCTGGCATGTCGAAACGGTCTGGATGTCCTCGTTCTCTATGTTATGTACAAAACCTTCCAGGAACATGCCGGTCTTGCTGGATTCCCAGTGCAGGCTGGCATTGGTGCGGGTATAGGAATCCTGCTGGTCCACGGACTGGTTATGGGGTCGTGTTATATAGTCTGATTTGAATGAAAACTGGACCAGGGGACGCAGCATCCCGTTCGCCATTTCCAACTCCATGGGTACCCAGGTGGCGCTGATGTTCCAGTCCGGCGCATTGACCATTTCACCACCGCCCAGGTCCAGGTTATCCTGGCCGGCTGTCAACGGGTCATCCAGGCCGACAAATTCATCGAATTCCGCATCCAGCCAGCCCAGGTTGAAATCGATGCGTCCGCCGTGATCACCATACAGGAACGAGGCCTCCAGTTCCGCCCCGTAAATGGTTGCCTGCCCCGCGTTGATTGCCGTATTGGTCGGGATCCCGCCGATGACGCGTACGACGGCTTCCTCCTTGTCGGAATAGTCATACCAGAACAGACTGAAGTTTGCCCGGGCGCGTCCGTCCATGAAAGTTGATTTGATACCGGCTTCCGTGGCCAGGACCTGCTCCGGGTTGTAGACAATCAGGTTTGCAACATTGAACGCTCCACTCGGCTTGAAGGGGTCGACGCTGCCGCGGTTGAAACCGCCCGATTTGAAGCCCTTGCTGTTCTTGACATAGACAAGGGTGTCGTCGTTGATATGCCAGTCAAGACCGAACGAATAGGTGACCTCGCTCCAGGACGGGTTCGCCACCTGGGCGCGGGGAAATACCGGCGCGACAGGCCTGCCCAGTTCTCTGATGGTAACCGTCATGTAACTACCGGCGGTAGGATTGGAGGGATCATTGACGCCTCCCTTGTCTTTCTCATCCTCCGTATAGCGAATACCACCGTTCAGGGTGAATCGATCGGTGACATCCACGGAAGCATTTGCAAACAAGGCCCATGACTCTACGTTAAAACCCTTATCGACAAACTGCACATTCAGGTGCGCGCCGTTCGGCAGCACCGGCTGGTAACGGAAATCGCCCGCGATATCCTCATCCAGGTAAAACCCCCCCAGGATCCATTGAAAGCGGCCGTCCGTGTTGGAATTCAGGCGCAGTTCACCTGTGAAGGACTCGGATTCCGTCTGTTCCACAACAATGGTGTCGATGGGGACCAGTCTGCCCGCCGGCGGCAAAAACACCGAGGCGCCGGTGCCGTCGGTGTCCATCAGGTAATCCCGTTCATGGTCCCGGTAAGAACCGATGAAGGTCAAATCCGCAAAGGAGAACGAGTGGTTAAGTTCGACCTTGAAATTCGTATCCGTATTATCGCGAAAGCCTTCGGTATTAAGCGGGTTGGCGTCGGCAGGGTCCGGGGGTATCGGTATGTTGCAGCCAAGGTCGGGACATTCCACCTGGGCGAGCACCGGTCCGACGCCCTTGTGTTCATAGTAGTCCGCGGAGAGCAGCAACGAGGTATTCTCGCTGATATCCCAGAGCAAATGGCCGCGCACGCCGACATCATCCAGGTCGTCTCCATCGGCAACCGGGCTGTTTTCCCGGTAACCGTCCCGTTCATTATAGGTGAACGCGACGCGCGCGCCGAAACTGTCGGAAAAGGGAACATTCAGGGCGCCTCTCACATCAACCGCCTCATAATTGCCGTAACCCACCTGGATGTCGCCCCCTAATGCTTCCAGGTCGGGCTTTTTGGTGATGACATTCACCACCCCCGACGTGCTGTTGCGCCCGTACAGCGTACCCTGGGGACCGCGCAGCACCTCGATGCGCTCAACGTCATAGAAGTAGGCATTGACACCGGACATGCGCGGCACCAGGGCGCCGTCCATGTAGAATGCGGTAGTCGGGTCCGAAGTATTCCTGCGTTCCGACTGGGAAATGCCGCGGATATTGATGAAAATCGCGTCCCTGGCATCTTCGGTCCCTATGGTCACATTGGGTACGACATTACTGAGCCCGATGGCATCGTACACACCGGCCTGCTGCAGTTGCTCACCGGTGAATGCGGTTACGGCAACCGGCGTATCCTGCAGGCCTTCGGCGCGCTTTTGCGCGGTAACCACGATTTCCTCGAGCACTTGGGACCAGGCCGTGCCGTTGATTAACAGGAAGCCCGCCAAAGCCAGGCCCAGTGTGCGGGCAACGCAGTTATTTCTATATTTTTGAAACTTCATAATGCCCTCCCCAAAAAAGACACGCATGTTAAATCAGTTGTTCACGCAACTAATATCAGCTGCTATAACAACTATTGTCAATCACATATGGCCGTCCCTGATTATACGTTCGCGCTGTAACTTATAATGCGATTGTTTATGACAGTCAATATTATCTTTTCACTGTCTGTTTAAACCGAACCAGTATGTACAGGTTAGCGATTGCACAGCTAATAGTCAAGAACTAAATATCCATCCAGCAATGCCATGACCGAGTCGACAGCCCCTTGATTCAGCTGCGTCACCTGTTGGCCCCGTTCACCACGTGTCCGTCTCAATTCATCGTCCTGTAGCAGGCGGGTAACGGCTGCGGCCAGTTCTGCTGCATCGGCAACGATCAAGATTGCATCCGCAGCCTTGAAAAAGCCGATAATCTCAGAGAAATTAGCGGTATGTTTCCCGCTGATCAGCGGCACTCCCAGCCTGGCTGCCTCCACCATGTTGTGACCGCCTGCAGGAACCAGGCTGCCACCGACAAACGCCGCGTCGGTACAGGCATAGAACAGGGGGAGATCTCCCAGTGTATCCAGCAGATATACATCAGGATTCCGGGGTGTAACGCCTGCAGCGCCGCTATGCCTGGCCACGTCCAGGCCGCGGTGCAGGCACAGGTCATATACCTTGTCAAAGCGCTCGGGGTGACGCGGCGCAATGATCAGCAAGCAACCCGTAACTGCCTCCCTGACATGAAGGAACGCATCCAGCACCATCATCTCTTCGCCTTCGTGGGTGCTGGCCGCAATCCATACAGGACGCTCTGCAGCGAGCGATCGCCGCAACGACTGCGCCTGACCGGCAAGGTCATGGGGCGCCTCGATATCGAATTTCAGGTTGCCCGTTACCGAGACACTGGCCGGGTCCGCCCCCAGCGCCAGGAAACGCTCGGCGTCAGCGGCACTCTGGGCGGCGATGTGGCTCAACTGTCGCAAGGCAGACGCAGAGAAGCGCCGCAACCTCAGGTAACCGCGGTACGAGGCGGCAGACAGCCTGGCATTGACCAGGATCGCAGGAACGCCGCGGCGTTCGCAATAGTAGAGCAGGTTCGGCCAGATTTCCGTCTCCAGGATAACCAGCAGGCGCGGGTTGATCCGGCGCAGGAACAGGCGTATGGCATGGGGCATATCATAGGGCAGGTAGCGATGCTCCACCGCTCCGGCAAAAAGAGACCTGACCCGCGCCGCGCCCGTGGGTGTGACGGTCGTCAGCAACACCCGGCAATCCGGGTAAGCGCCGAGCAAGCGTTTTACCAGTACGCCTGACGCCTGTACCTCGCCCACGGATACCGCGTGGACCCAGATCACCGGCTGTGCGGACCCGGGTTCAGGGATGTAACCGAAGCGCTCGGGGATGCGTTCCAGGTAAGCGCGGTTTTTTGTCCCGCGCAACAGCAGGTAACACAGCGCCAGGGGCGCGCACAGGTACAGGACCAGGCTGTATAAAAACCTCATCGGGCCGGTTGCCCGCCCAACTTGTCCAGGTATTTCCTGATGCCCAGTTCAAGACCGGTGAACCGCTTGCGGTATCCGGCCTCCCGCAATGCCGAAATATCCGCCTCGGTAAAACTCTGGTATGCATCCGGCAGATCCTCCGGGAAGTCAATATATTGAATACCCCCCCCGGCGTGCCAGTCGATGAGCTGGCGGGCGATATCGTTGAAACTCCTGCTCCTGCCGGTGCCGACGTTGAATATGCCGCTGACACGGTTGTTTTCCATGAACCACAGGTTGACGTCCACCACGTCATCGATATGGACAAAATCCCGGCGCTGCTCTCCATCCTGATAACCGCCGCTGCCCCTGAACAACCTTGCTTCGCCGTTTTCCAGCAACTGCCGGTGCAACCGGAAGACCATGCTGGCCATCGGTCCCTTGTGCTGTTCCCCGGGACCGTAAACGTTGAAATACCTCAAGCCGGCAACCTGTGAAGCCGCGCGCTGCATGATCCTGCGGGCATAGCGGTCAAACAGCAGTTTGGAGTAGCCATACAGATTGACAGGGTGCTCGTATTGCGGTTTTTCGATGAAACGCCGGTTGCCGCCGTACACCGCGGCGCTGGAAGCATAAATCAGGCCGGCGCCGTTATCGACGCAGGCCTCCAGCAGGCGCCTGGACCAGGTATAGTTGTTTTCCAGCATGAACCTGCCGTCCCGCTCCAGGGTATCGGAACAGGCGCCCTGGTGAAACACGAGTTCCACACCGTTAAGCCCGCCGGGCAGGGACGCCATGAACTCATCCTTGTCCAGGTAATCGAGAAAATCGCAATCGACCAGGTTGCGGAACCTGGCCCCATCGGTCAGGTCGTCGATGGCGATGATGTCCGTACGCCCGGCCGCGTTCAGGCCCCGCAGCAGGTTGCTGCCGATGAACCCGGCTGCCCCGGTAACGACGATCATGCCGGACCCCGGCCTGTTTTCCTGATGGCGTCCACGATCCCGCTGGTCGAACAGCCGTCCACCAGCGGCAGGGTTATTACGTCGCCTCCCTGTTGCCGCACATGCCCGGCGCCGGCAACCTGTTCCGGCGCGTAATCGCCGCCCTTGACCAGCAGGTCGGGATTGACCAGTTGCACCAGCCGTTCCGGCGTATCTTCGGGAAACACCACAAGCCAGTCGACCGCTTCCAGTCCCGCCAGGACCTTCAGGCGTTTGTCAAGGTCCTGCAGCGGTCTTCCGGCGCCCTTGAGCCGGCGCACGGAAGCGTCGTCGTTCACCGCGACCACCAGCCTGTCACCCAGCGCCCTGGCCTGTTCCAGGCATTCGACGTGGCCCGCGTGCAGGAGGTCGAAACAACCGTTGGTCATGACGATCTTCTCCCCCCGGCGCCTGCTGCGTTCGAGCGCGCCGAGCAGTTCTTCAGGCTGCAATCGTTTCTGCGCGGCAGGACGCCCGCTGCGGGCATTCAACTCAGCCGCGCTGACGGTTGCCGCGCCCAGTTTCTCGACGGCAATCCCGGCTGCCGCGTTGGCAAAGCCGATGGCCTCGCGGTAGCCGTAGCCGGAAGCAAGCGCACTCGCAAACATTGCGATCACGGTATCACCGGCGCCGGTGACGTCAAACACCTCATGGGCCTCGGCCGGCAGGTTGACGATTTCACCCCCTGCCCCCTCCACCAGCGTCATGCCGCGATCGCCCCGGGTAATCAGCACGGCGTCCAGCGACAGTTCGTCACACAGGGACCTGGCTTTGGCGCACACTTCGTCTTCACTCAGGCTTTCGCCCGCGACGCTCTCGAACTCGCGGTAGTTCGGCGTCAGCACCGAGGCGTTCCTGTAGCGGGTAAAATCCGCGCCTTTCGGATCGATGATCACGGGCAGTCCATGTTCACGGGCGAGTCCGATCAGCGTTTCCACCCGGGCCAGGCTGCCCTTGGCGTAATCGGACAGCACCACGAGGGTGGCGCCGCGCAACTGTTCGGCATAGATCTCCAGCATGCGGTCTGCTGCGTTTGCCGGAAATTCCTCCTCGTAGTCCAGGCGCAGAAGCTGCTGGTTTTGACTTAAAACCCTTAGTTTGGTTATAGTGGAGGCGCCAGGTAAACGATAACAACGATAACAGACATCCGCCAATGCCGATTCCAGGAACCCGGCCTGCCCGTCATCTCCGGTTATGCCAACCAGCGTGACCTGCACTCCCAGGCTGCTGATGTTGGCGGCGACGTTGGCCGCGCCTCCCGGCCGTTCTTCGACCCTGTCCACCCTGACCACCGGGACCGGCGCTTCCGGTGAAATTCTCCCGGCGCTGCCGAAGACGTAGCGGTCCAGCATCACATCGCCTGCTACCAGGATATTCGCATGCTCTCCGGGATAAAAATTTGTGCGCGTCGCTGCCATGTCACGATCAGTATAAAGCCGGGGCGGGTTAACTGTACAGGCATTGTCCGTTTACTCGCAACGGCATTTTTTTCATGCCTGGTCCTGGCGCCCGCTCCCGCCGGGGCAGATAACGTTACCGGCCTGCATACTTTCCGGGCGGAATATTCCCTGTACGCCAAAAACACCAGGGCCGCCCAGGTTATTCGCAGCCTGACCAGGCTGGATGATAACAGCTATGAGTACCGGTCCGAGACGAAAACGGTGGGCCTGATCTCATTGTTCAGGAAGCTGCATATCGTCGAGTCCAGCCGCCTGATCCTGGAGGAGCGCATGCTGAAGCCGGTTTACTACAGTTACGGGCGCACCGGCTACAGGAAAAAACGCGACGTTTCCATCGAATTCAACCACGCGGACAACAAGATAAAAAATACCATCAACGGCGATTTCTGGCACCTGCCGATGGAGCCTGCCGTGATGGACAAACTGCTGTACCAGCTCGCCATCATGCACGACCTGCAGAACGGGCGGATACCTGCTTCCTACCGGATTGCCGACGGGGGAGGCATCAAGAGCTACAGCTTCGAGAAGCTGGGCGAGGAAGTGGTGGAAACGCCCCTGGGCAGTTTCAACACCGTAAAAATGCTCAGGCACAAACCCGGTAGCAGCCGCAAGTCGGTATTCTGGTGCGCGCCCGACCTGGAGTTCCTGCAGGTAAAGGTCGAACATACCGAAAAAGACGGCAGCACCACCGTAGCAGTGCTTAAATCACTGCAGGGCGAACTGTATTTATCCGCTGATGATTTATCCGCAGATGACGCAGATTAACGCAGATGAAATCAAAAATTCCGGGGTCAGAGTAAAAACCCCTCGGGATGTGCAGTTTTATCATACATTTCATGGGTTTTTACTCTGACCCCACCATCCGGGAACCGCGTCAGCCGACTAACCGGAATAATCGTTAAGCGCCTGCAACAAATCGTCCGGCGGTACGTAGCCGGGCATTTCCCGACCGTTTTCCAGGTAGATGGCGGGCGTTCCGCGCACGCCCAGGGTCTGC
This sequence comes from Gammaproteobacteria bacterium, assembly GCA_028819495.1. Lineage (GTDB taxonomy): Bacteria > Pseudomonadota > Gammaproteobacteria > Eutrophobiales > Eutrophobiaceae > JAAXHV01. The sequence continues at coordinate 15,654 of JAPPLI010000011.1, forward strand.
CCCAGTTCGTATTGCCGCTGCACCGGGTTGTCGCATTGCGCCGGTTTAACCCGCCTGCCCCCCTTGGCCAGGGTCATTGCTTCATTCGGGTCAGCCGCGCACCAGACTGATTCCATGTCCCTGAAGGACTCCGAATCGACCCCGGCGCGCGGGAAGGCCAGGTACCTGACAGCCACGCCCCTGCCGTTCAACTCGGCCATGTCGCGGTGGAAAAGCTGGCAATAACCGCAGGTTATATCGGTAAATACATATACCGTATGCTGTGCGGCATCGGGAACAAAATCTATGGTCTCGGATGCCGGGATGCTTTCCAGGACTCGCTTCCTGGCCGCCTCGCGTTCCCGTTCGCTCAGGTTGATTTTCTCGCCCAGGTCAATCAGGTCCCCCTGCAGGATATAGCGGCCGTCTTCGCTCAGGTAAATCATCTCCGTGCCCAGCATGACTTCGTACAGCCCCGGGATCGGCGACGGTTTGATCCGGGTAATCTCAACATCCGGGAAAACGTCGGTAATGGCTTTGCGCAGGAAGTCTTCCCGGTCCGGGTCGGCTAATGCACCGAAGGAAATCAGGAAAACCGAAAAAAACAGTAAGCATCTACATGGCATATATCGCCTCCTTGTCTCTCGTATCAATTTATCGGACAGGTGGGGTCAGAGTAAAATCGCCAAGGACGTTGGCAACAGCAGAGCCGGTGGTGATTTTACTCTGACCCCGGAATTTCATCGGCTCGGTGATGCCGCGACGATCATAACACATCACCCCCGCGGGTGGTGTTCGGCATGCAGGTTCTTCAACCGTTCCCTGGCAACGTGGGTATAGATCTGCGTGGTCGATATATCGCTGTGGCCCAGCAGCATCTGCACCACGCGCAAGTCGGCGCCGTGGTTCAGCAGGTGTGTAGCGAACGCGTGCCTGACCACGTGCGGGGACAGCGTCTTGCTGATGCCCGCCCGGATTGCGTGGCGTTTTATTGCATGCCAGAACGTCTGGCGCGCCATCATGCGGCCGCGGCGGCTGGGGAACAATACGTCCACGGGAGGCCCCTGCAACAGTTCGGCGCGTCCCTGGCGAATAAATTTCTCCACCCAGTCCGAAGCTTCCTCTCCCAGCGGCACCAGGCGTTCCTTGTTGCCCTTGCCGATCACCCGCAACACGCCCTGCCTTAAATTTACCTGTCCCAGTTGCAGGCCCACCAGTTCCGATACCCTGAGCCCGGTCGCGTACAATACTTCCAGCATTGCCCGGTCGCGCTGGCCCACGGCTGTGGTGGTGTCCGGCGCGCCGAGCAGGCTCTCCACCTCCTCCTCGGTGAGGGACTTCGGCAGGGGACGGCCGATACGCGGCGCGGCGATCCGGGCACAGGGGTCGTGGCCGATACGCCCCTCCCTGGCCAGGTACTGGAAGAAACGGCGCAGGGAAGACAGGCGCCGGGCGCTGGTGCGGGAGGATTTCCCGGTTAACGTGGCCAGGTAGGCCAGGACATCTTCCGGGCGGGACTGCAACAGGTCGCGGGACGCGGAGGATGCCAGCCAGCCGGAGTAGGAATAAAGGTCGCTGCGATAGGCGCTGAGGGTATTCTCGCTGAGACCCCGCTCCAGCCAAAGGGCATCGAGAAACTGATCGATAACAGCCGCATCATGGTTCGTCATTTCAGCGCCCCCGTCATTCCCGCGCAGGCGGGAATCCAGTGAAAAAACATTCCTTATAAGGAGTTTTGTTGTCTACTGGATTCCCGCCTTCGCGGGAATGACGGAGGGGGCGCGGCTTATGACGACATGTATGACAAAAAATATCTGCGTTAATCTGCGTCATCTGCGGATAAAAACAAATCAGGAAGACGGTTTGATTTTCTCCTTGATCCTGGCTGCCTTGCCGCGCCGGTCGCGCATGTAATACAGCTTGGCCCTGCGCACGTCGCCGCGCCGTTTCACGGTGATGCCGGCAATACTCGGGCTGTAGGTCTGGAATACCCGTTCCACGCCTTCACCGTAGGAAATCTTGCGTACGGTGAACGAGGAGTTAAGTCCGCGGTTCTTCCTGGCGATAACAGTTCCCTCGAACGCCTGTAACCGTTCGCGCTGACCTTCCACCACCTTGACCTGTACGATGACGGTATCGCCGGGATGAAACTCGGGGATGTCCCGGTCGCATTGCTCGGCTTCAAGTTGTTCAATAATATTTGCCATGTTTCCAGACCTCATCAGAGTCATTCGTCATTCCGCTGTTCAGTGATGTATTCATCCAGCAGCGCCCGTTTTTCAGCGTCCATGACCAGCGCTTCCAGCAGGTCGGGACGGCGTTTCCAGGTGCGCCCCAGCGCCTGTTTCAGGCGCCATTTGCGTATCCCGTCATGATCGCCGCTCAATAATACCGGCGGCGCCTGCAGTCCCGCCACCACCTCGGGCCGGGTGTAATGGGGGCAATCCAGCATCCCGCGAAAAAAAGAATCCTCCGTAGCGGATTCATCATTGCCCAGCGCTCCCGGCAAGCACCTGGCCACTGCGTCTATCAATACCATGGCAGGAAGCTCGCCGCCGCTGAGTACGTAATCTCCGATGGACCACTCCTCGTCGACTTCCAGTTCTATCACCCGTTCGTCAACGCCTTCATACCGGCCCGCAACCAGGATGAACGAGTCCCTGCCGGCAAAGTCCGTCACGGCCTGCTGCCCCAGACGCTGCCCCTGCGGCGACAGGTAGCTCACCGCGGCCCCGGGCATCGCTTGCCTGGCGTCGCGTATGGCCGCCAGCAACGGCTGCGCCGTCATAACCATGCCGGGTCCGCCGCCATAGGGCCTGTCATCCACGGTCCGGTGCCGGTCCGTTGCATAATCGCGCGGATTCACCGTGCTGATCTGCAGCAGCCCGGCGCTGACGGCCTTCCCGGTTATGCCGTATTCGCTCACCGCGGTGAACATCTCCGGGAACAGCGTAACCACGCTGATCGCTAATCCCATTCCCAGTCCACCGTGATGACGGCGGTCTCCCGGTCCACCTGCCGGATGACCTTCTCCATAACGAACGGGATAGCCCGGCGACCGTCACCCTGCACGATCAACACGTCGTTGGCGCCGGTTGCATGGATATCGACGACTTTGCCCAAACGTTCCCCCGTCAGCGTAACAACCTCCATGTGCATGAGATCCGTCCAGTAATATTGTCCTGACCCCGGTTCCGGCAAATGCTCGCGATACACCGCCAGTGACCGGCCGACGAGTTCAAGCGCCGCTTCCCTGTCTTCGATTCCCGGAACTTTAACCATCAGGGTTTTGCCGCTCGTCCCGCGATCGGCAAATTCGATTTCGGTCCATTCCCCGTCGCCTTGCTTGCTGCCGTCTCCCAGCAGCCAGGGCTGATACAAAAAGATGTTTTCCCTGGGGTCCGTGTAGGAGAATACCTTCAGCCAGCCGCGTATCCCGTGTACACCGGATATCCTGCCGATGATGATCCGCCTGTCCGGCTCACTGCCAGCCTGCGCCGGCATGGTATTCAGCCTGAGCCGGTTTTGCTTCCGGCGTTGATCTTTATCAGTCCGGCCACGCGTTCCGTGGGCTGCGCTCCCTGGGACAGCCAGTAGTCTATCCGCTCCTGCTCCAGTTTCAGTCTCTCCTCCCGGCCGCTGGCTATCGGGTTGAAAAAACCCAGCCTTTCTATATACCTGCCGTCCCGCGGATTGCGTGAATCCGCGGCAACTATGTGATAGAACGGCCTTTTCTTTGCGCCTGCCCGGGCTAATCGTATCGTTACCATAAGTGACTTCAGTTGTCCGATGAAAAAAGTGGGTTATTGTATTATGTTTTTACAAAAAAGAAAACGGACGATTGAATATGCAAGCCAGCCCGGCTACTGACCGGAAAACATCAGCGCAGGAGAAAGCGCGCCTGCGGCAATTCCTGAAGCAAAAACGCAGGGAACTGCCGCAACGGCTGCGATCGGAATACGATCGGGCCATTCGCGAACGCCTGCTGGAGCAGGCGGCGCCGGCCGGCACGGTTTTCTGTTACGTGTCGACGGACATGGAAGTGGATACCCGCGGCATCATCGACTGCCTGCGCCAATCGGGTATAACAGTGCTGATCCCGAGGATACTCAACCGTGAAAAAATGATCGCCGTGGGTTTTGACGGCTGGGACAGGTTGCGGGTCGGGCAACTTGGCATACTCACACCGGACTCGGACGAGGAATGGCCCGGAGAGGCGGACCTGTGCATTACGCCGGGCCTGGGTTTTACCCCGGACGGCCGGCGCATCGGCTACGGCAGGGGATACTATGACAAGTGGTTTGCCGCGCACCCCCGCAGCGCGCGGGTGGCGCTGTGCTATGAATGCCAGATCGTCGACGATATGCCCACCACCGATACGGACGTGCGGGTACACAAGATCATTACGGAGAAGCGGGTTATCACCTGTCAACCCTGAATACGGGATCAGAGTAATTTTGGGGTCAGAGTAAAAATTCTTCGAATTTCTTACTCTGACCCCTGAAATTTGGGGCCAGCCCCTGATTCCCGCCCCCACCACGCTGCCAGCAACGAACCGCTGATATTATGCCAGACACTGAACAGGGCGCCGGGCAACGCGGCAAGCAGCGGAAACTTCGTCAGTTCGACCAGGGCGATTGCGAGGCCGGAATTCTGCATGCCCACTTCAATGGCCAGGGTGCGCCGGATGCGTTTGTCACACCCGAACAGCCATGCCAGGCAGTAGCCGCCGGCCAGGCCGGATAAATTATGCAGGCATACCGCGGTGATAACCGGCGCCGCAAGCAACGCCAGTTGGTCACGGGTGTTGGCTATTATGATACCGATGATCAAAACCACGGCAACCGCGGACAGTCCCGGAAAGACGCGTTTGGCCGGCCCTATCCTGTCACCGAACCGGTAATTGATTAACACGCCCAGGGTGACCGGCGCCAGGATGATGGTAAAGATATTAAGCATCATCGCCGGCACCGGCACGGGGACTGTCTGCCCGATGTATATCCAGGTCAGCAACGGTGTCAACAGTACCGCCAGCACTGTGGACACGGCCGTCAGGGTAATCGATACGGCCACCTCGCCTTTGGCCAGGTAGCAGATGATATTGGATGCGGTGCCTCCGGGGCACGAACCCACCAGCACCATGCCCAGGGCCAGTTCCGGCGGCAGGCCCATGGACTCCGACAGCAGCCAGGCGATAAACGGCATCAGGATAAACTGCAGGGCAACGCCGAGAGTGACCGGTTTCGGACTCCTGATCACGTTGCGGAAATCATCCGGGAGCAGGGTCATCCCCATGCCCAGCATGACCAGGCCGAGCAGCGGGACGATGTATCCCCTGAAAGGGAGCAGCGCTTCAGGATAGAGGAAGGAAAAAACGCTGATGGCGATGGCGCCCAGCGGGAAAAGTGTGGTTGTTCGCATATCTAAGCCATCATGATCATGGATTTGCACGGCATGTAAGCCGGCACGCTGGGGACAGATTTAAAATCTGTCCCCGGACTTACGCAGCAAAAGAATGGTATTCTAACCGGCAATGAAAGTGTTTATCGATGTAATCCGCCGTTGCCGCAACCAACTGGCGGCGGCGCTGTTCTGCCTGATCGCGCAACCCTCCGGCGCGGCCGTCGTCCTCACCGACAGCAGTGACTGGCCCCTGTACGGAGGCACCTTCGACAACCAGCGTTTCAGTCCCCTGTCCCAGGTCAATGCCGGCAACGTGGAGCGATTGCGGCTGGCCTGGCGTTTCAACACCGGCAAGTTCGGGTCGTTCCAGACCTCGCCCATTATACGGGACGGAATCATGTACGTAACGACTCCTTACAACGATGTCATAGCCCTGCATGCGGGCACGGGTAAAGTGTTGTGGCGTTACCGCCATGACCTGGCGGAAGACAGGAATTTCTGCTGCGGCCCCGCCAACCGCGGGCCGGCGCTGAGCGCAGACAAGGTGTTCAGCGTGACCATCGACGCCAGATTGATCGCCCTGGATCGAAAAACAGGCAAAGTAATCTGGGACACGGCAATCGCGGATACCGGCGCGGGCAAGGCGGAACAACTCGATCCGTTGCTGGGCGTGGATGAACTGAAAGGCGCAAGACAGTCGGGACAGACCGGGTACACCGCCAACCTGGCCCCGCAGGTATTTGCCGGTAAAGTCCTGGTGGGCATTTCCGGCGCGGGTTACGGCCTGCACATGGACCTGGACCAGGACGGCAAATATGTATTGTCGGTCGGCGGTCTGTCCGGCGGGGGCCATGGGTTACGCGGCTTCATCGTTGCCTACGATACGGAGACAGGCGAGGAAATCTGGCGCTGGTACAGCACTGCGGAAGCCGGCTGGCAGGGCGAGTGGCGCGGGGAAACCCGGTATGGCGTGCCCTTGAACCGTGACCTGAAAGCGGAGCGGCGCGCCGACAGGACCTATGCCGATACCTGGCGTTTCGGCGGCGGTTCGATCTACACCACACCGGCCATCGACCCGGAACTGGGACTGGTTTATGTCGGCACCGGCAACCCGTCGCCGCAAATGGACGATTCCACCCGTCCCGGCGATAACCTGTACACCGTCAGCCTGGTCGCCCTGGAAGCGGACACGGGCAAACTGCGCTGGCATTACCAGCAGGTGCCCCACGACCGCTGGGGCTACGACGTCGCCAGCCCGCCGGTACTGTTCGACTCGGTTGAAAACGGCAGGACCGTGAAGGCGGTGGGACAGGCGAGCAAGCTCGGCTGGTTCTTTATCCATGACCGGCAGACGGGCAGGTTGATCAGGCGCACCGAACCTTTCATCAAGCCGGAAAACCTGTTCGCGCGGCCGGCCGAGCAAGGCGTGCGCATCGTGCCCGGCACACTGGGCGCGGTGTCCTGGTCTCCGGTCGCCTACCATCCCGGGCTGCAACAGGTTTACATTCCGGGTATTTACCAGCCTTCCCTGTTCTTTTCCAGGAAACTGGAGCCGCAACCGGGTGCGCCGTGGCAGAGCCTGTCGTTTTTCAAAAAGGCCGATGAACCCGACTGGGGCGTGCTCAGCGCTATCGACGTCGTTTCCGGCAAGGTAACCTGGCAGCAGAAGGTGGACCGGCCCATGGTCGGCGGCGCGCTGGCCACCGCCGGCGACCTGGTATTCGCCGGTGAAGGCAACGGCCGTTTCGCTGCCTATGACGCCCACAGCGGCGCGCCACTATGGGAATACATGAGTGAATACGGCGTCAACGCCCCACCGGTCAGCTATATGCACAAGGGCAAACAGTACATTACCGTCGCCGCGGGAGGCAATTCCCTGTTCGGCTACGAGGTCGGCGACGAGATACTGACGTTCAGCCTGGAGTGACAGCGCGTCGACGCCATATTACCGCCAGATTGCCATTGTAAAACTGATCCGGGTGTGCTAGGTTGGAACTTCATCAGGTCGAACAAGCGCACGCTTGCGGCCTTAATCAGGACCCGGGCGGAAAACCAGGCTTTCAGTTGCAGCCGGTATTTCGCCATGAGTTAAAGGAGACAGCTAATGACAGCAGCTAATGAAGCGTTATCCACCGAGACGCCGGCAGCGGTGACATTCGACACATTGTCCGCCGCGCAGGCATTGAGAAAGTCCGGATTTGAAGACCGGCAAGCCGAAGCTATCGTAACGACCATAAGCAAAGCAATGAACGAAACCGTAGCGACCAAGTCGGACCTGGAATTACAGGGTTCTGCTATCAGAACGGACCTGGAAAGACAGGGCGCTGAAATCAGAACGGACCTGGAAAGACAAGGCGCTGAAATCAGAACGGACCTGGAAAGACAAGGCGCTGAAATCAGAAAGGACTTGGACAAACAGATCGCCGCAACCAGGAAAGACTTGGAAGCACAGGGCGCTGCAACCAGGGCTGAGATTGTTGCAACCAGAACGGACCTGGAAAAACAGATCGCCGCAACCAGAACAGACCTGGAAAAACAGCTCGCCGCAATCAGAAAAGATATGGAATTACAGGCATCTAAAACCAGTGGCGCGATTGAGAAGCTGGAACAATCAATGGCATCCCTCCACGACAAAAACGTCATCAGGCTCGGCGGCCTGGTGCTATCGATGGCCTTCCTGTTCCTGGCCGTCGGGCCGTTTTATTTCCGCTGGGTGATGTCCCTGATGGCTTCATAGTAAACCCGGTTCCCGGCTCTACTCAGGCCACAATTGCTGTTATGAGTTATAATACGGGGAACGGCGTTTCGTAATCAGGAGAATACCAGTGAGCGTAAAAGAAAATGTAAAGAACCCGGACGTGTGGCTGCGCGGCCTGTTTATACTCATTTTCGGCGTTATTCTTTACCTTGCCGTTATCCTTGTGTGGCTGGTGGTTGTCTTTCAATTTGTTACAAAGCTGCTGACGGGTGACCTGAACCGGCAAGTGGCCGATTTCAACGGCGGGCTGCTGCGTTACATCTCCCTGATCCTGGGTTATATCACCTTCCAGTCGGATGACAAGCCGTTCCCCTTCAGTCCCTGGCCGGAGCAGGCTGCGGCAGAGACGGCGCCCGCGCCCAGGCCCAGGGCAAGACGCCGCTCATCCCGCTCGCCTGCAAGGAAGAAAGAAACCGAATAGAATTCAAGGGGTCAGAGTAAGAATTTCGCAGAAATTTTACTCTGACCCCATCTATCCAGCTATATACCATTCCCGCGCAAGCGGGAATCCAGTAAAAAAACCTGTCCCGCAGGGACACTTTGTAAGGGACTAACCAGGGTGAGTCGAACGGTAAACCTGCCCGATCCAGTTGTTGATGACGGATTCGGCGCTGTCATGCCAGGTGTTGTCCAGGCCGGGGCTGATTAACTGCTCCGGGAACTGCGGCAGGTCCGCACTTTTGTTTCTGGCGGCCGTCACGCGATCCCGGTACTCCGCCAGTATCGCCCTGGTCTGCAGGCTGAAATAATTCTCCGGATACGGCGGATATGTGTCAGTCTCGCCCGAGAAATACCGCATCACCTCCCGCTTGTATTCCTTGAACAGGCTGTTTGCGTCATACTCCGGATGCCCCTGGAAAAATACCAGGCGCAACCCGTCCTCGCTGGCAGCCAGGTGCACCCCGACCTCGTCGCTCTGCGCCAGTACCTTCAGGCCGGCCGCGGCGAACTGCTCCGGCGTTACCGCGTTGAAACGGGAGTGCGGCACATCAAAGCGGGTATTCATACCAGCCACCAGGGGGTGCGAACGGTCCACGACCCGGTGCGAATAAACGCCCCAGCATTTGTCGGACAACGGAATTCGCCGTTGCCGGTAACGGAACTGCAATACCGCATGGGTGGCCAGGCAGGAGCACAAAACGGATGTGACATTCTCGCAGGCCCAGTCAACCACCTTGATCAGCGGGTCCCAGAATTCCTGCCGGTCCAGGGCGGGGTCGACTACGTTGGCCCCGGTAATGATCAACGCATCCAGGCCGTCGGCCTGTATCTGCTCAAAACTTTTGTAATACCTGTCCACGTGCTCCCGGCCTTCCCTGCTGCGCTGCAGTTCCTTCAGGGTAAACGGGTGCAGGTAAAACCTCGCGATCTGGTTGCTTTCTCCTACCAGCCGGAAGAACTGTCTTTCCGTGGCCTCCAGGGCCTTGTCCGGCATCATGTTCAGCAGGCCGATATGCAGCTCGCGCACTTCCCGGCTCAGGGCCGTGTCCCGGGGAATGACAAGACTGCCCTCGCTCTCAAGCCGCGCAAAACTGGGCAGGTCGGTATTGGCTACCAGCGGCATCAGTCCGACCCCTGCTCATGCCTGTCAAGAACACCGGCAATAACATCGATGAAATCCTGTTCGGATTCAACACCGAGCACCTCGTCGCTGGCAACGGTATAACCGTACCTCGCGGCAATTTGCTCATAGCGTGGAATACGGGCGCGAAACAGCCTTGGGAAGACCCACCTGACAAAATCATCGGGTTCTATCAGGGCAATATAATCCAGGCCCCGTTCCTGCATGTAACCGGCCAGTTGCTCATCAAGGAATCCGTCCTGGTAATACAAGGGCTTCGGGTCCTGCTCCGCCCGGGCTATCAGTTCCTTTTCATCGGCAGCCGTGGCCTTCATATACAACACCAGTGTATGCTGCGCCAGCATCCCGATCACGTCCTCATCCAACTCGCACAGGCTGCCGCCGGCGTCATTCACGAAATGCGCGTAACCGTAGACTTCACGGGCCCTGTGCATGAATTCCGGCACGTCGTTCATGGAATTGATCTCCGCGGCCCGGTGCAATTTCTGCCGGCGCTTGAATTCCTTCAGGTCCAGTCCACCCAGTTCCGGGTTGCCCAGCTTGCCCAGAAAACTCGACAGGGGCTTCAGGTTGTCGATATCCAGGTTATTGGTGATGTAGATCGAGTCGGAGCGCAACAACTCCCGGGTAAACGTGATCTGCATCACATGCTGCTTGATATTGTCCAGGATAGGTTCGTCCAGGTACCTCGTTCCGATGCGGTAATCGCCGGAATAATGGAACCAGTTGTGACGCCGCAGCTTCCTGGCCAGGGTGGTCTTGCCTACCCCGGACATGCCCAGCAGCGTCACGGACTTGTGGCCCCAGCGCCTGAATTCATCACCGCGTAATTTCATATTCTTCGGAAAAGTCGGAACAAGTCGAACAGTATACAGATGTTCCCGCTAAATGCCGGGGTCAGAGTAAAAACCCATCGAAATGTGCGCATTTATCGTATATCTCAAGGGTTTTTACTCTGACCCCACCTATCTGAAACGGAAGTTTACCCTGTCTCAGCGGTTCCCGCTAACCTCGGTAAATTCCGGGGACGGATTTGAAATCCGTCCCCTCACACCGACAGGTGATCCTGCAACGGAAGACGGCGGATACGTTGTCCGCTTGCCGCGAATATGGCATTGCACAAGGCCGGCGCCAGGGGCGGCGTGCCGACCTCCCCCATGCCGCCCGGCGCCGCGCCGCTCTCGATGAAATACACTTCCATGGACGGCGCACGGTCCATGCGCACCATGCGGTAATCGGTAAAGTTGCTCTGCCGGACGCGACCCCCGTCGATCGCGATATCTCCGAACAAGGCCGCGGTCAGTCCGTAGATGATGCCGCTCTCAACCTGGTCCCGGGCAATGGCGGGGTTGATGACTTCTCCCGGGTCGACCGCGGCCACCACTTTCTCCACCCGCAGCCTGTCTCCCGCTAAAGATATCTGCACCGCTTGCGCTACGATTGAACCGAAGCTGGCAACGACGGCAAGTCCCATGCCGGAATTCTGCGGCAAGGATTTCCCCCAGCCGATTTTCTCCGCCGCCAGGCGCAGTACTGCCTGGTGGCGCGGCTGCTTCTCCAGCAGGGCCAGGCGGTATTCAAGCGGGTCCCGCGCGGCGTGCTGCGCCAGCTCATCCATGAAGGATTCAATGAAAAATCCCTGGCAGGAATGTTGCACGCTACGCCAGTAACCCAACGGGACCGGCGCCCCGCACGCAACCCTCCCTATCTGCTGGAGTCCGATTGCATAGGGAATCAGCGCGGCTTCACCGTCACCGTTCAGGCCGATGTCCGTATAACGGTTCGACCAGGTGACGGGTTTGCCATCCGCGTCCAGTTGCGCTTCGAAGCGGCTGACTTCAGACGGGCGGTAATAATCATGGCGTATGTCCTCTTCCCTCGACCAGACCAGCTTGACCGGGTAGGGCACGCGCAGGGCGGTATGCACCGCGTCCCGGATAAAGTTGCCCCCGAACGAAGTCTTGCGCCCGAAACTCCCGCCCATCTGGTACGGGTGGACAACGACGTTCTCCATATCCATGTCGGCAGTCTCAGCGGCCAGCGCCCTTGTGCCCAGCGGGTCCTGTACACCGGCCCACAACTCAAGCCGTCCATCGCGGCGCCAGGCAACACAATTCACGGGTTCCATGGCGGCGTGGGACAGGAACGGCACGCGATATTCGGCCCGAACCGGCCCGGCGGACCCGGTCACTGCACCGGCAATGTCCCCCAGTTCATGATCGGCGACAAAGTCTCCGCCGTCCAGGGCTGCGTCAAAGTCACGGCACATGCTCTCCGAACTGAACTCGCCGTTGCCGCCGTCACCGAACTCCACGGCCAGCCCGGAAAGCGCCTTGTGGGCGCGCCAGTAGTTGTCCGCCGTCACAACCACAGCGCCGGGGATCTGCAATACGTCTTCCACCCCGGGCAGGGCCTTGACGGAACCAGGATCAACAGAGACGACCTCTCCGCCAAAAACAGGCGCGTGACGGATAGCCGCAACCTTCATGTTGTCCATGCTGAGGTCGATGGCATAGATCGGGGCGCCGGTCACTTTTTCGTCCAGGTCGATGCGGGGCACGGACTTGCCGCACAGGACATAGTCCTGTTTTGCTTTCAGCCGGGGATTGAGCGAGGGTTTGAATTGCGCGGCAGCCGCAGCCAGGTCGGCATAGCGGGCGGACAGGCCGCCGGCGTCGTGATATACGTGGCTCAATTCCGCACGGCATTCCGATTGCGCCACCTTCCAGCGGTCGGCTGCGGCCCGCAGCAGCATTTCCTTCGCTGCAGCCCCGGCGACACGCATTCCTCCCTGGCCGGTAAACCTGACGCTGGTGCTCCCGCCGGTCAGTTGCAGGTTCACCATGCCTGATGCCTTGTAGAACGAAAAATCCAGCAATTTCCGGAGCGGCGCGGGCATATCGGTCCGGCCCAGCTTGAAACCCTGGGCAACCTTGTCCGTTACGTACATCTCCTCTGCGGGCGCCTGCCTGATATCCATAAGCGACCAGTCCGCTTCCATCTCCTCCGCCAGCATCATGGGTAGCGAGGTCAGAATGCCCTGCCCCATTTCCGCATGCGGGACCAGTACCGTAATCGTATTATCCGGATTGATGCCGACCCAGGAAGTCAGCCAGACCTGTTCAGGAGAAGAGCCGGCCCGCAAAGCAAGCCGGTTCGGGGTAAAGAAATAGCCCAGCGCCAGGCCGCCACCCACGATACCGCCGGCAACCAGGAACGCGCGTCGTTTCATCCAGGGAACCTCTGATTAAGTCAGAGGTTCCTGCGATACAGGGATGTATCGTCAAAATCAATGACTGTAGGGCATTGATTTTGTGAGCAATACAAAAATCGCATTTTTGTATTGCGTGCTCTGACAAGTCCTGGATGGACTTGTTCAGAGCTTCCCTGGTTACTCATCGACCGCTTTCATGCTCAGGCGGACCCTGCCCTGGCGGTCAATCTCAAGCACCTTGACCTTCACGAAATCGCCTTCCGACAACCTGTCGCTGACATTCTGCACGCGTTCGTTGGAAATCTGCGAGATATGCACCAGGCCATCCTTGCCCGGCAGGATGTTCACAAACGCGCCGAAGTCCATCAGTTTCGCCACCTTTCCCCGGTAAATCTTGCCGACTTCAACATCCGCCGTGATGTCTTCGATACGTTTGCGCGCGGCATCGCTGGCCGTCTTGTCGCTGGAATAAATCTTCACATTGCCGTTGTCGTCGATATCTATGGCCGCGCCGGTCTCGTCGGTGATCGCGCGGATAGTGGCGCCGCCCTTGCCGATAACGTCCCTGATCTTGTCCGGGTGAATCTTGATGGAGGTGATGCGGGGGGCGTATTCCGACATCTCCGCGCGCACCTCACCGAGCACCGCGTTCATCCTCTCAAGAATATGCAACCGGCCTGCCCTGGCCTGGGACAGGGCCACCTCCATGATCTCCCTGGTAATGCCGGCCACCTTGATATCCATTTGCAGCGCGCTGATGCCGGTTTCCGAACCGGCCACCTTGAAATCCATATCGCCGAGATGGTCTTCATCGCCCATGATGTCCGACAGCACCACGAATTTCTCCTCTTCCTTGATCAGGCCCATGGCGATTCCGGCCACGGGGGCTGTTATGCCGATCCCCGCGTCCATCATTGCCAGGCTGGCGCCGCAGACCGAGGCCATGGAACTGGAACCGTTCGATTCGGTGATCTCGGAGACAATCCTGATGGCATAGGGAAACTCTTCCAGGTTCGGCATGACCGTCATCAGGGCGCGCTTGGCCAGTCTGCCGTGGCCGATCTCGCGCCGTTTGGGCGAGCCCGCACGGCCCGTTTCACCCACGCAATAAGGCGGGAAGTTGTAATGCAGCATGAACGGGTCCTTACGCTCTCCTTCAATGGCATCGATGATCTGCGCGTCCCGGTCCGTGCCCAGGGTAGCTGACACCAGCGCCTGGGTCTCACCACGGGTAAACAAGGCAGAACCATGCGCCCTGGGCAACACGCCCACTTCCACGTTGATCTCCCTTACCGCCGCAGTATCCCTGCCGTCGATACGCGGTTCGCCGGCGACGATTGCGCCCCTGACGATATTGCTTTCCAGCTCCTCAAAGGCTTCTTTTATGGTCCTGTCAGTCCAGCGATCATCATGTTTCCCGGTAATCGCCGTGATTGCGGTGGAACGGATTTCCGCCACCCGATCGCGACGGCTTATCTTGTCCCGGATTGAATAGGCCTCGCGTAACAGGTCGGCGCACAGTTCGTTTACTTCATCCGCCAGTTCCCCGTCATCTTCCGGCGCTTGCCAGTCCCAGGGCCTGGTCCCGGCCTCGGCAACCAGTTGCCGGATATTTTCGATGACGATCTGCATGTGTTCGTGACCGAACATCACCGCCCCCAGCATGACTTCCTCCGATAACAGCGAGGCTTCCGATTCAACCATCAGGACGGAGGTTTCGGTGCCGGCCACGACCAGGTCCAGTTCCGACCGGGCCAGGGCGGCATAACCGGGATTGAGCAGGTATTCGCCGTTGCGGTAACCCACCCGCGTGGCGCCGATGGGTCCGTTGAACGGTATCCCGGAAACGCCGAGCGCGGCAGACGCGCCGATCAGGGCCGGTATATCCGGGTCAATCTGCGGGTCCAGCGACATGACCGTGGCGATGATCTGGACTTCATTTTTGAAGTGTTTCGGAAACAACGGGCGTACCGGCCTGTCAATCAGCCTGGAAGTCAGCACTTCCTTTTCCGAAGGCCGGCCCTCGCGCCGGAAGAAACCACCGGGTATTTTCCCGGCTGCATAGGTTTTCTCCATGTAATCCACTGTGAGAGGGAAAAAACCCTGGTCCGGCTTGGCTTCCTTACTGGCGACACAGGTCACCAGCACGACCGTATCCCCCATACTCACCAATACCGCGCCGGTGGCCTGCCTGGCAATTCTGCCGGTTTCCAACGCGACCGGAATATCCCCGTACTGAAATTCTTTTTTTACTACGTTCATTATTCTTCCCGATTATTATCTGATTGAAGTTTTATATATGACATGAGATGACTTGTTTATACAGCGCCGGTACCGGACGACAACCTGATATCAGCAGTTCCCGCTGAATGCCGGGGTCAGAGTAAAATCACCACCGATCGTGCCATCGGCAATGTCCTTCAAGATTTTACTCTGACCCCACCCATCTGACCGAAGGTTAGCGGGGATTGCTGACCTGATATACTCTCCCGGGTTGCCGGACACAATAATAATGCCGGACCGGTTACTTTCTCAGAGCCAACAGGCCTATGAGTTCACGATACCGATCAACGTCTTTATTCTTTAAATAGTTCAGCAGCTTCCGACGCTGATTTACCATGCGCAACAAACCCTGGCGTGAATGGTGATCTTTGGAATGCAATTTAAAGTGCTGCGACAAATCAGTAATGCGCGCGGTCAGTAGCGCCACCTGGACCTCGGGTGAACCCGTATCTCCGGATGAACGTTGATATTTCTTCAAGATATCAGCCTTGTGCTGCTGACTTAATGGCATTGATATATTTTTCTCCTGTCCGGTCTTTCTAAAGCGCGGGTATTGTAACCATGCCTGAAAGACCTGACAAGCAAAACTTTACATGCGGTGGACATATTGCCGGATTTGTGGGGTCAGAGTAAAATCGCTACCATCGAGGACGATGACAGGATCAGTGGTGATTTTACTCTGACCCCGGCATTCAGCTGGAACTACTGCCACACAGTTTTAAGCCAGCAGCCGTTTCGGCGCCACGCGGCCGTCGGCAAGCACTTCGCCTACCCCCAGGAAACGGCCGTCCTCGCCGTAAATACGCAGCATTCCCCGGGTCGGCGCCCTGGGCACCGTGACCGGCTGGCCCTGGCACAGGTAGTAGGCGACGCTATCGACCAGGTTGACGCAGGGCATATCCTGCACGACGGAATCAATGCCGAGCAGAAGCTCATCCAGTCCCTGCATCCCGGTTTCGGCGATGCCTTCCAGTTCCGGCACCGTCAGCATATTTTCGTCGGAGTAAGGTCCTACGCCAATGCGCCGCAGCGCTTTCACGTGGGCGCCGCAGCCCAGTTCCTTGCCGATGTCTTCCGCCAGGGTGCGGATATAAGTCCCCTTGGAACAACGTATATCCAGTTCCAGTTCGTCACCCCGGTAATCCAGCAGGTCCATGCTGTGGATGGTAATCTCGCGGGGTTCCCGTTCCACTTCCAGCCCCTGGTGGGCCAGTTTGTACAGCCGTTGACCCTTGTGTTTCAGCGCGGAAAACATGGGCGGAACCTGTACGACGGTACCGAGGAACGTAGCCAGCACCGCCTCAACGCGCTTACGCGTTAATTTCCCGGTTTCACCCCGGAACACGATGTCACCCTCAGCATCGCCGGTGCTGGTCTGGATGCCCAGTTGGAAAATCGTGCGGTAGTGTTTATCGGCGTTGAGCAGGAACCCGGAAAATTTCGTTGCCTCGCCAAAGCACAGCGGCAACAGGCCGGATGCGGCCTTGTCCAGGCTGCCGGTATGCCCCGCTTTCCTGGCCCGGTACAATGACTTGACTTTCTGCAAGGCGTCATTGGAGGTCAGGCCCGGCGGTTTATCCAGCAGCAAAATTCCTTTGACGTTGCGGCCTTTTATTTTGCTTCTGCGCGCCATTACGTTAAATGATTTATCCGCAGATGACGCAGATGAACGCAGATATTTTTGAAGGTTTTCATGTCGTTCTGGGTATCATGGTGAAAGTAATAACCTGAAACATCTGTGTTCATCTGCGTCATCTGCGGACAAATACGGAATCCCTTATCTGCGGATGTCAATCTTTTTGATTGGCGCGTTCGATGAGTTCAGTCAGGCGGTTTGCCCGGTTCAGTGAATGGTCGAACCGGAACAGCAGTTGCGGCACGGCCCGCAACGGCAGGGCCTGCCCCAGCAGCCGGCGGAAGTGCCCGGCCCTTTCATTCAACAAATCCGCCAGGGCCTCTTCGCTGCAGGCAGGTTTAAGACAGGTAAAATAAATACTCGCATTTCTGAGGTCGGGACTCACGTCAACAAACGATACCGTGATCAGCCCCACTTCCCTGAATGACGGTTCTTTTTGCAACAACAGGGCAATCTCGCGTTGCAGCAGGTCTGCAACGCGCTGATTTCGACCAAATTCACGCGCCATTTGCCTGTTATTGAATGTTTCGCTCGACTTCAATCCGTTCAAATACTTCTATCTGGTCTCCCGCCTTGACATCGTTGTAATTCTTGACGCCAATGCCGCATTCGACGCCGGACTTGACTTCGTTTACATCATCCTTGAAGCGACGCAGGGATTCCAGTTCACCCTCATAGATGACAACATTGTCCCGCAACACACGTATCGGGTTGGACTTGCGCACCAGTCCGCTGGACACGATACATCCCGCAATCTCTCCGAAAGCAGGCGAGCGGAATACCTCCTTGACTTCCGCATTGCCGATGATCTGTTCCCTGACCTCGGGTGACAACAAACCGTTAATCGCCGCTTTCACATCATCGATGACATCATAGATCACGCTGTAATAACGCAGGTCCACTCCTTCTTCATCAACCAGTTTCCTGGCCGCCCCGTCAACCCGGACATTAAACCCGATGACCATTCCGTTGGACGCAAGCGCCAGGTTGATGTCCGATTCCGTGATGCCGCCGACGCCGGCGCTGATGATATTGATCGCGACTTCATCGCCGGTAAGCTTCAGCAACGCTTCCGACAGGGCTTCCGCCGAACCCTGTACGTCTGTCTTAACCAGGATGTTGATGGAAACGCCTTCCCCGTCACTCATCCGGGTGATCACGTTCTTTGCCTTGGACGCCTGCTGTTTTGCAAGTTTGACCTCCCTGTACTTGCCCTGGCGAAACAGCGCGATCTCCCGCGCCTTGCGTTCGTCCGGCACCACTATCATATCGTCGCCCGCATTGGGCGTGCCCGACAGACCCAGGATTTCAACGGGGATGGACGGGCCGGCTGCCCGCACTTCAACGCCGTTTTCATCGTGCATTGCCCGCACCCGGCCGAATTCATGGCCGGTAAGTATCACGTCGCCGCGCTGCAACTCTCCATTCTGCACCAGCACGGTAGCGACCGGCCCCCTGCCCTTGTCCAGCCTTGCCTCAATGACGGTACCGGACGAAGGCCCGTCCGGCACTGCCTTGAGTTCCAGGATTTCAGCCTGCAGGGAAATGCTGTCGAGCAGGGTGTCCACTCCTTCCCCGGTCTTTGCGGACAGGTTGACAAATATGGTGTCTCCGCCCCATTCCTCGGAAATCACCTCGAACTTGGAGAGTTCCTGCCTGACGCGATCAGGGTCCGCATCGGCCTTGTCAATTTTGTTTACGGCAACAATGAGGGGCACCGAGCCGGCCTTGGCGTGTTGTATTGCTTCTTCGGTCTGCGGCATGACACCGTCATCCGCGGCCACGACCAGGATAACGATATCCGTTACCCCGGCGCCGCGCGCGCGCATTGCCGTAAACGCCTCATGGCCGGGGGTATCCAGGAAAGTGATGGAACCGTTGCCCGTATTGACGCTGTAGGCGCCGATATGCTGTGTGACCCCTCCCGCTTCGCCTGCGGCAACCTTGCTACGCCTGATATAGTCAAGCAATGAAGTCTTGCCGTGATCGACATGGCCCATGATCGTTACCACCGGCGCCCGCGAAACCTCGTCTCCCTGGCTGCGGCCGGATTGCATGATCTCCTCTTCCAGCGCATTTTCTTTCAGCATTTTTGCCTTGTGGCCCATTTCCTCCGCCACGATGGCAGCGGTTTCCTGGTCGATAATCTGGTTGATGGTGACCATGCTGCCCAGGGTCATCAGCGCCTTGATCACCTCGGCGCTCTTTACCGACATGCGCTGCGCCAGTTCTGATACCGTGATACTTTCCGGAATCTCCACTTCACGGACGATGGGCGCGGTAGGTTTTTCAAATCCGTGCTGCGACGGCCTCTTGACTACCTGCCTGTGTCTTTGCTTCTTCTTTCGCCGGCCTGACTTGTCGGAGGCGACATGTAATTCTTCACGCTGAATCCGGGCAGGTTTTTCTTTTTCCGCCGGTGGGGCCGGCACTTCAGCGGGCAAGCCGGGCGCCGGGCCGGCAGGTTGTTCGGCTG
This sequence comes from Gammaproteobacteria bacterium, assembly GCA_028819495.1. Taxonomy (GTDB): domain Bacteria; phylum Pseudomonadota; class Gammaproteobacteria; order Eutrophobiales; family Eutrophobiaceae; genus JAAXHV01. The sequence continues at coordinate 34,985 of JAPPLI010000011.1, forward strand.
TTTGCTCACCGGGTTGCGCCGTCTCTTCATCCGGCACGGCTTGACTGGCAGTTTCTTCTTCAGCGTCCGGTTCGGATACCATGGCGGTTTCCACTGCCTGCGCGGCCACGCCGTCTTCAGGTATTGCAGGTTGCGGCGTTTCAATTGCCGGCGCCGTTTCCTCCCGGCGCGCAGCCGCTTCCCGCTCCGACTCCGCCTGACGGGCCCGCTCTTCCGCCTCAGCTCTTGCCTGTTGTTCTTCCGCCTCCTGCGCCCGTTTCAGGGCCTCTTCCTCGATGACGCCGCGCTTGATGTAGGTGCGGCGCTTCCTGACTTCAACACTGACGGTTTTCGAGCGCACCTTGCTGCGGCTGCCGACACCGGTCGCCGGCATTTTGATCTCACTGATGGTTTTCCTTCTCAGGGTGATCCTTTCCGGGCCGGACTGGTTGTCCTTTCCATGTTTCCGGCGCAGGTAACCGAGCAGTTCCGTCTTTTCATTATCGGAAATCCTGTCATCCTCCGACTTGGCGGACAAACCGGCTTCCTGCAGTTGTTCAAGCAACCGCTCTACCGGTATCTGGATAACCTCGGCATACTGTTTTACAGTGACTTCAGGCATATTCAGCTCGCTTCATTCAAGCGCCGGCTTCCTCTGCGGCGAACCAGGGAATACGCGCAGTCATGATCAAATTGCCTGCCCGCGTTTTGTCCAGTCCCTCAATTTCAAGCAGTTCATCCACCGAACTTTCCGCCAGGTCTTCCATGGTAACCACGCCGCGCACGGCCAGTTCATAGGCCAATGCTTCATCCATGCCTTCCATTTCCAGCAGGTCTGCGGCCGGTTCGACATCCACCAGTTTTTCTTCGTTCACGATGGCGCGGGTCAGCATGATATCCCGGGCGCGGTCCCGCAGTTCCTTTACCAGGCCGTCATCAAACTCTTCTATGTCCTGCATCTCATTCTCGGGAACGTAAGCTATCTCCTCAACACTGGAAAATCCCTCCTGCACCAGGATGACGGCAATTTCCTCATCCACGTCCAGTTCTTCCATGAACATCTGCTGCAGCGTCTGGGCCTCGGCTTCCGTCTTCTGGTCCGCCTGTTCCACGGACATGACATTCAGTTCCCACTGCGTCAATTCACTGGCAAGTTTCACGTTCTGGCCGCCTCGGCCGATTGCCTGCGACAGGTTTTCTTCGGACACCGCGACATCCATGCTGTGACTGTCCTCATCGACCAGTATCGACACCACTTCGGCCGGGGCCATGGCGTTAATCACAAATTGCGCAGGATTTTCGTCCCAGGGGATAATATCGACCCGTTCACCGCCCAGCGCATTGGAAACCGCCTGTACCCGCGAGCCTCTCATCCCGACACAAGCGCCGATGGGATCGATCCTGGGATCATTGGCTTTTACCGCTATTTTGGCCCTTGAACCGGGATCCCGCGCGCCATTGATGATTTCAATGAGACCTTCATTGATTTCAGGCACTTCAATTTTGAATAACTCGATCAGCAACTCCGGAGCCGTCCGGCTCAGGATCAACTGCGGCCCCCTGTTTTCAGGCTTCACCTCGCGCAGGTAAGCCCGGATCTGGTCCCGCGGCCTGACCGCTTCCCTGGGGATCATCTCGTCCCTGGGGATAATGCCCTCCGCGTTACCGCCCAGGTCCATGATGACATTGCCCCTTTCGACCTTCTTCACAAAGCCGATGACCATCTCGCCGACCCGGTCGATATAGGCGTCAAAAACCTGTTTGCGCTCGGCTTCGCGCACTTTCTGCATAATCACCTGCTTTGCGCTCTGCGCGGCTATCCTGCCGAACTCGACCGACTTCATCGGTTCCTCGATGAAACCTGCGATCTCTATATCCTGCAACTGCTTCCTGGCGTCGGTCAGGCAGACCTGGCGCGACGGAAACTCCAATGGTTCGGGACTGTCCTCGACCACCTCCCATTGGCGGAAGGTTTCGTAGTCCCCTGTTTCGTGATCAATGGCAACGCGCACTTCGATATCTTCACGCTGGCGCTTTTTAGTCGCACTGGCCAGCGCGGCTTCAATGGCTTCGAATATGATCTCCTTGGCAACGCCTTTTTCATTGGACACTACGTCCACGACCATAAGTATTTCTTTATTTACCATAAATAACCTTATCCCAGCAGTTCCCGCTAAATGCCGGGGTCAGAGTAAAAATTCTTCGAATTTCTTACTCTGACCCCTGGATGCAGGGCTAGACGAGGATCTCGGGGTCAGAGTAAGAATTTCGCCAGAAATTTTACTCTGACCCCACCCATCTCCGGATTTCTCACCTGCCGGTCCGGATAATATCGTCCGGACACAACCTTGCCTTTTCTATCTCTCCCAGAGGTATTTGAAATTCCCTGCCCGACTCGTTCAGGACCAGGGTCTCTCCGATAACTGCTTCAATACGCCCGGTAATACGTTTGCGATTATCGACGCTACCGGACAACCTGACTTTCACCGTCTTTCCGATAAACTGTTCATACTGGTCCCGGTTGAACAACAGCCGGTCCAGGCCCGGCGATGAAACTTCCAGCAGGTATTCACCGGCAATCGGGTCTTCCACGTCCAGGACACCGGATACCCGTTTACTGACCCTTTCACAGTCTTCAAGGGTCACCCCGGCGCCGCTGTCGATATAGATACGCAGCAGCGAATTGCGACCCTGGCGCACCAGTTCGATCCCCCAGCACACGTAGCCCATGTCCGTCACCACGGGCCTCAGCAAGCTATCCAGGTTCACTCTCTGTCTGTACACATCTACACCATCGTCCGGAGCCGAAAACAAAAAGTGGGCATAAAGCCCACTTTATAAGGGCGCCTCTAAAAATTAGAGGCGCCCGTGCGGCATAGGGATATGCTGCCATTTTTAATCACGTAAGTGATTGAAAATGAAGGAAACGGAAAATCGCACTTTTCCGTTTCCGTCTCTAAAAATGCCACGGAGGGCATTTTTAGAGGTTACTGCACGCCCTCTCCTGAATGTCTGGTAGCGGGGGCAGGATTTGAACCTGCGACCTTCGGGTTATGAGCCCGACGAGCTGCCAGACTGCTCCACCCCGCAACGGAATTGCCGATTATATAACAAATGGGAATTTTATTTCAAGTCATATTCTGGTTTCCCAGCAATTCCCGCTAACGCCCGGTGGGTGCCGGAATCCCGGTAAAAACGGGG
>JAPPLI010000066.1 GCA_028819495.1 Gammaproteobacteria bacterium
CCGGTTTGACCCCGAAGCGCTGAACGACATGCCCGGTCTGTACCTGCAAATCGTGCTGGTTACAATCGGCGCGGGGCTGTTGCTGCTGTTGCTGGCGGGACCGCTCAGGAAGTTCATGGGAGGCAATATCCGTTAATTGTTGTTATGTTGTATTCAGCCAACAAAAAAATTGATTATTTATGTATTGAAACAACAATATCTGTGAGTTAAACTTACGTGTAAACAAAAGCCTGAAATTTCAGGCAGCCAATCAGCACTTGGAGGGGAGAGTAATGATAAGTAGAAACACGAATAATAATTCGGGTAGTGTAGCCCGTCTTTTGATTACCTGTTGCGGACTCATCCTGCTGGGACTGTCCAGCGCCATCGTGGCCCAGGACGAAGTCGGGATTGAGGAAGTGGTGGTCACCGCGCAACGACGGGAGCAGAACCTTCAGGACGTGCCGATAAGCATCTCCGCGTTCAGTGCCGAAGCCGTTGAGGCATTCATGTTCAATGACGTGACTGAATACGTCACCCGTACCCCCAACATCAGCTGGAAATCGGACGGCGCCAGATCACGGCGGGAACTGAGTATCCGCGGCGTGACCAACTTTCTGGATGTAAATTCCACACTCAGGCCGGCTACTTACGCATTTTATGTGGATGATTTCAGCATTGTCGGCAGTTCCAGCAACCCGCCCATCATGGATGTTGAGCGTATCGAGGTGTTGCGCGGCCCCCAGGCCACCTATTTCGGCAGGAACGCTACCGGCGGCGGCATCAGCATTACCTCGAAAAAGCCCCATACCGACAGCCTGGCAGGCTCGGTCATGGTGGATTATTCGAACTATGACACGAAAGATATTGAGGGCATTGTCAATGTCCCGATCATGAAAGACGTGTTGGCCATACGCGGCAACATCAAGTACAACGAATCAGATGGAAATATCAAGAATGTCAATCCCATCGGCGGCGGCAACGATTGGGAATACAAGTACGCCAGGGCGGCAATCCGTTTCACCCCGACCGATGAACTGACCGTAGATGTAACGGGAACGCTCGCCTCCGAAACCACGGGCATGCGTGAAGGCGTGCCTTCCGGGCATTGGTCATTCTTTGCGGTCCGCCTATATGGCAGGGACATTGCCCATTTTGAAGATCCTGATGGCGATGGGTTTACACAGCCCCTGCATGACGGCATCGGTTTCTGGCCTGAGAACAGGAACAAGGTGAACTTCGACTTCCCCCAGGAGGTCGGCACCACTTACCGGATGATCACCGGCCGGGTGGATTATGAACTGGAAAAAGTGCTGTTTACCAGCATCACCGGCTATATCAACTCCGATTTCAACCTGAACGGTGACGTGGACGGATCCAGTATTGACGGCTGGAATGAATTTCGCAATATCAAACGCACCAGTTTCAGCCATGAGATGCGCATTCAAAGCAACGACGATTCATCTCGGCTGCGTTGGAATATCGGTGGCCTGTATGCGGAAGACGATGGACATTTCATCAGCGATACCTTCACCGGTAGGGACAACGGGTTTGGCTTGCCACCCTGGCTCCGTATCGGTGGTGGTGACGAGCAGGACGGGATTGAAGGCTGGCACTTGTTTGGCCAGGTTGAAGCGGACTTCACGAAAAACCTGACCCTGTCCTTCGGCGGCCGGTACAGCGAAGAAATCAGGAGGGTGACGGAAAACTTTTTCCCACTTGGCCAGCCGTCAGTGCATATTTCGGTCAAGGAAAAATTCACCAGCTTCTCTCCCCGGTTCGCGCTCACCTATGCCATAAATGATGATATCAACCTCTACAGCTCCATCTCCAAGGGCTTCAAGTCAGGTGGCGTGACCCGGTTTGGTGAGGACGGAATACCCTTCGATCCGGAGATTGTGTGGAATTATGAAGTCGGTGTTAAAGCAGACCTGCTCAAGAACAGGCTGAGAGTCAACGCGGCTGCGTTCTATATGGACTGGAGCGACATGCATGTCGGCTTCCTGGTGCCGCAGTTAGGAGGTCAGGTAGGAGGCTCCGTAGTCAGTAACGCTGATTCGGCGTCATCCAAAGGCGTTGAAGTCTCTCTTACCGCTCTGCCCGTTGATGACCTGATAGTGAATTTCAATGTTGGTTATCTCAAGGCGAGGTTGGATAAAGCTACCGTCTTCATCCGGGATAATGTCTGCAACCACAGACCGCCTTCTACCGAGTGCAACCATGTACTGGACGGCAGTACCACGCCCATGTCGCCCGAGTGGACCATGGCGGCGGACGCTGAATATACCTTCAATATCACCCCGACCTACGATGGTTTTGCCCGGGTTGAGTGGACTTTCAGGGATACAGTGGACAGGCCCCAGGTCGAAGACCTGATCAAACCGGATGAATTTCCCTGGCGGGTGCCCAGTTATGATTTCTTCAACGTGCGCGCCGGCGTTCGTCACAAGAACTTTACCGTCACCGGCTATGCGGAGAACGTGTTCAACAGCCATTATTACCAGAATGCCTACCGCAAGGCCTGGGCTGGCGGCGTGTCCCTCGAACCGTCTCTGCGCAGTTACGGCATACGCGTGAGGTATACGTACGGCGAGTAATCCTTCTTTTCCCATGTGGACTTATTAATTCCGGCTTCCGTCATTGCGCGGAAGCCGGAATGGCAGAAGGAGTTGTGTCATACCTGACAGGGGGTAGCTGAGATGAGTATTTCCCGAATACGGTCCGGTGTTATATTCCTGTTTCTTCTTACGATATCCGTTCAAGCCGCGGATACGACTGCCGCAACCGCCATTGTCGGCGGTACCGTGGTCAATCTTGATGGAGATGCCCCGATAGAGAATGCCGTAATTATCGTGGAAGGGGAGCGGATCGCAGCTATCGGTGAAGCAGGCAGCGTGGAAATACCGGACGGCGCCGAACAGATAGACGCCGCGGGCGCCTGGCTGATCCCGGGCCTCATGAATATGCACGTCCATCTGGGCCTTATCCTGCCCGGCAAGATGAAGGCCGAGTTGTACAATGAAAGTGAGGCGGCGCTGGCGTTGCGCATGGCAGCGAACGCTCGTGAGTCCCTGCAGGCCGGCGTCACCACCATACGTCTGACAGGGGACACGGCGCACGCCGACCTGGCGCTGATGCGGGCGATAAACAAGGGGCAGGCGGACGGCCCGCGCATTTTCAGTTCCGGAGAAGCGCTCACGATAACCGCGGGTCACGGCTCAAAAAAGGATGGCAAAAACTATGACGGCCCGGATCAGCTGGTCAAAGCGGCTCGTACGCAGATCAGCGCCGGGGCGAAATGGATCAAGATCCTGATCTCGGGCGGAATAGCCACCGCCGGCGGTGATCTTGACGCAGTACTGATGACGCCCGAGGAAATTCGTGCGGTGATCGACGCTGCCCACCGCTTCGGGGTGAAGGTGACGGCCCATTCCGGTTCCCCGACCGCGACAAGCATCGCCGTAGACTACGGACTAGATAGCGTCGAACACGGTTATTTCCTTGATCGCCCGACCCTGAAGAAAATGAAAGAACACGGCACCTGGCTGGTGCCGACCATCGTCGTCAGCCAACCAGCCACAGAGCCGTTTTTCAAGGCGATCGGTTCCCCGCCGTGGTACCTGGCACGGCGTGATTCCGCCGGCATAGCGCATTGGAAGGCGC
>JAPPLI010000137.1:0-7574 GCA_028819495.1 Gammaproteobacteria bacterium
GCCCGGAACAGGTCGCCGGCCAGCAGGATATTGTAAGGCTGGCCGCCCTGGCCCAGTGTGTTGGGGCGGAATTTCTCGAAGTTCCAGATCACCTGGAAGTTCAGGTCGTCGAAGGCGCCCACCGCGCCGGCGCGGTACTCGGCGGAGAAGATCCCCAGGGGAATACGGCTGTCCTCAAACTCCTCGTAGATGCTCTGGATGGAGAAGTCTATGGGGTTGACCTGGTCCAGCACCCGGAACAGGTCGGTGCGGCCCCAGACCACCTGCTGGCGGCCGATGCGGAAGTTAATCTCGTCGCCGTTGTTGACCGGCATGGTGGCGTCAATGTAGATCTCCCGGAGCCAGCCGTGGTCGTCGGTGAACTCGGGGAAGCGCAGGTCGTCCAGGGTCGCGTCCATGTAACCGGGGATACAGCCGCGAGAATCCACGTTGCAGGGCCGGGTCGGGGTAAAGAACTCCAGCCCGCCGCCGAATTCGCCGTTATTGTTGGTGGCGGCAAGTTCGCTGCCTACCCGTTTCAAACCTTCATTGGGATTGATTGTCGTATCGAAACCGAACCCCCCGCCGCCAGGCAATGCCGGCACTCCGGCACTGACCGGTGAAGCGCCCCAGGGGGCATCCACGGTGGTGCCGCCCAGCGCGTAGGTAACGTTAACCACGTGCGGCACGTCATCAGGGCCTATGGCAATGGGCAGATAGACACCGGAACCGGAACTGGTGGTCGCAACCGGACCGCCTGAACGCTTGCCGAAGGTATCGTCGTTCAGGTCATACACGCCGTCATAGGAGGCCCGCAGGGTCCCGTGAAAGGAGATTTCGGAAAACAGCCCTGTAGGCTTGAATATCTTGGACCACTCGATCTGACCGCGCACACGCTCCTTGGTGATGCCGTAGCTGTCACGGTGGTGATAGGTGTTGTCGAGAAAGCCGTGGAGTTCCAGGGTGCCGTCCCTGGAACTCCAGGCGGATGCCGTCAGCGGCGCGATGGCAAGAGCGCCTGCGATTGCACTCGACAACAGGGTGAGAGAGAATCTGCGGATATTCATCATTTATCCCCCTACGCTATGTGGACTTTATGGTTAGTGTGATTGTGAAAATATCGATATTTTTCCATTATAGCCTCTTTATTCGTCAATACCATCAATATTTGAAACAGAATTCGAAATAACCTGCCTGTCAGACCAGGTCCTCAATCTCATCGATAGTCGATCCCGCGCCTTTTTCCCAGCGCTCCTCACCCGCTTTCATGATGAATTTGGGCTTGAAGATGTTCACCCAGGCCGGTACCAGGAACATGGCGGAGGCCATGTTCATCACCAGCATGATGATCAGCAACCGTGCGGCGTCCGCCTGGAAACGCAACTCGGAAATGAAGACCCACATGATGATGCCGCCTACCAGGGTCGTGGCGGTCAAGGCGATGGCCACGCCGGTGGTGCTGACCGCGCGCCGGATGGCATCCTGCACGTCCTCGGCCACGTGCATCTCCTCCTTGATGCGGTCCATCATGTAGATCGCGTAATCCACCCCCAGACCGATGCCCACGGCAATCATGGGCACGGTATTGACGTTCAGCCCCATGTTCAGCAACCCCATGCAGGCATAGGTCAGCGTGGTGGCGAAAGTCATGGATACCAGCATCATGAAGCCGGAATGGAACGAGCCGTAAAACCACAGGGTAAAGGCCAGGATCAGGATCAGCACCGCGGGCACCACGATGACGTTGGTCTCATAGGCCTCTTCGTTGATGGCCGCGGTCACGCCGACGGGACCGCCCGCCAGGTCGATATGCAGGCCTTCAACCTGGCTGCCGGTGGTGTCTATCCATTCCTTGGCCATGTGGATGGCGCGCCGTATGGTCTCACCGGTGTGGTCCTTGTAATAGAACACCATGTTGGCGAGCCGGTCATCGGTATCGATATATTCCTGCAACGCGCCCTGGGTCGGCGCCGACATCATGAACATGAACAGCAGCCCGCCGATGTTCTGGTCGATAGAGGGGATCACCGACCAGCGCGGGTCATTGTTGCGGGTCATCTGGTTCACCTGGGTCAGCAGGTTGTTCACCCCCTTCACCCCGCCCAGCTTCGGGTCCAGCATCATGTGGTTCTGGAAATCGGTCAGGGCCTTCATGATCTCCGGCTTCTTCAGCCCGCCGTTCTCGTCGGCGCGGGCGATGATAAACAGTTCCTCGGCTCCCGGGAAACGATCGTTTATCGCGGTGGATGAAATATTGAAGTCGTGGTCATGATAGAGCAGAGGCGAACCCGGTTCCGGTTCGCCGATCTGTACCCAGGAACTGAAATACGTGGCGCAAAGAACAATAACCAGGCAAGTGACCAGCACCGCTTTTGACCGCCCCCTGGTGCCGACGACCTGGGCCAGCTTGGGAAATACCGCGCGCGCCATCGTATGTTTCACGGCCACGTTCTTCGGTCTGGGCAGTTCCGCCAGCAGCATCGGTACCACTATCAATACGGTGACGACCATGCACACCGCCCAGAACGATGCATAAACGGCCATCTTGTCGTTGATGGGCACCGAACCCAGCCCGATGAGGTACAGCGCGGAGGCGTCCGCGACGATGGCCAGCGCGCCGGGCCTGAACAAGGCGTTGAAGGTGTTCCGGGCAGCCGGCACCTTCTCACCGGTGCGGGACAATTCAAGAAAATAACGTTCCATTTTCTGGATGCCGTGGGACATGGCCCGCGCCGAGATGAGAAACGGCACCACCAGCATCAACGGATCCAGGTTGTAGCCGAAGACGCCCATGAACCCCACGCCCCAGATGCTGGTCAGGATCATGCCCAGCAACGGCAGCAGGATGCCGTACAGGCGGCGCGAGTAGAAGACCAGGATACCCAGGACGATCAGTATGGTGTAGAAGAAGATGAGCAGGATATCCCCGCTGTAGGAATCCACCCAGCCCACCAGCACCGGGTGGCCGGTTGCATGGATTTTAATGCCGGGGGCGGCCTCCTCGGCCCGGATTGCCTGGATTTCCTCAAATACCTTGCCGTAATCGAGCTGCCCTTCATTCAGCGTGCCCTTGATCAGGGCCGACTTCATGTCCGGCGACACCAGCAGGCCGTATACGTTGGTGCTTGCCAGCACGTCGCCCTGGATTTTCGCCAGTTGTTCTTCCGTGTATTCATCATGGTGCGGATCGTAATAGTTCTGCGAGCGTATCGTCCCGTCCGGCGTCAGGAAGATCTTCCTGGTGTTGCGGTGGGTCAGGCTGCTCACCAGGTTATGGTTGATGTTGGAGACGCTGTCCAGTTTCTGGGTGATGCGGTGAACCCGGTCCAGGGAATCGTTCGTGAAGATCGTGCCCTCCTCCACTTCCATGGCCATGACGATGATGTTGGCCCCGCCGAAGGTATCGCGTATGCTGTTATGCAGTTGTATGTACGGGTGTTCCTGGGGCAGCAGGTCGGCAAAGTCCGACAGCATGCGCACTGCGGGGATGTTCCAGGCAAACATGGCGGTAATCAGGAAAATAACCGCCAGTACGAACTTCCTGTTGTTGAACAGGAAATTGCCGAATACCGGGAAGATCTGGCTGGTATCTATTTTCATGTCGTATCGCCCGCCAGTTGCCCGATGGAGAATATCTGCAATACGCCGGCAGGCCCGCTCACGATCAAGCGGTGCTCGGACAGCGGTTCGATCCCGCGCAGGTACTGGCGGAACGGCCGGCCATGATCGACCGGTTTCCACCCGTTCCCGTCATAGCGGAAGATGGAGCCTTCTCCACCGGTGACGAACAGCTGCCCGTTGGATTTCGCCAGGGTATACAAGGTCACCAGGGTGCCGGTTGATTGTGTCTCCCAGGTCTCCCCTCCGTCGTCCGTAGCCAGGACCACGCCGCCCAGACCGGCGATCCATCCCCTGTTCAAATCTTCAAAGTACATGCTCTGGGGATAGAACTCATCGGGCATCGGGGGCATGAATTCCCAGTTTGCGCCGGCATCCGCGGTTTTCAGCAGGGAGCCGAATTCACCGGCGATATAGGCGGTCCGGTTATCGAAAAACTGGATGTCGGTAAAGATGATATCTTCGTCAAGGGAGGACAGGTCCCAGTTCGCGCCGCCGTCCCGGCTGATCGAGACGGTTGAGAAACTGCCTACCACCCACAGGTTGCCGGACGGATCACACTGGATGGCCTGGGGCGCTTCCTCGGTGGGGAGTTTACTCAGGTTCCAGGTCACGCCGTTGTCTTCGGACAGCCATACCTCGCCTTCAAAGGCCAGCGCGGCAAACAGGCCGGCGGCGCAACTGGTGATGTCGAGGAACGAAGGCCAGGAAGGAATTTGCTGGCGCTGCCAGGTTGTCCCATCATCCTGTGACGTCAGGATAACCCCGCTGGACCCGACCGCCACGATATTCTGCTGAAATGCGCTGACCGCCTGGAAATTATCGGTCCTGCGAATGGGGGATTGCAGGGCTTTCTCGACCTCATCCAGGATAAGCGGCGATTCGCAGCCGGACGCCAACAGGACGGCAACGGCCAGCAGGCTTCCGCAGGCTAACCTGCTCAGGTTTGTGATTTTGTTATTGTTCACCCTTTTCTCATTCTTAATATGTGTCGCCTCCGGCGACAGTTTTTCTCACTGGATTCCGGCCTTCGCCGGAATGACGAACTCCGCTATTCGTCATGCCGGGCTTCCCATCCTCGTCATGCCGGGCTTGACCCGGCATCCAGTCAATTATCTTGTCGCCCCTGGCGACACTTTATTATCGTCCTTAGACCATCCGGAAACTTACCTTCCCCAGGTCCTGGTAACGCACATTAATCGTATCGCCTTTCCCCACCGCGACTGCCGCGGTAATTCCCCCGGTCATTATGAACGTCCCGGCAGGGATTACTTCGCCCCGCGCCGCCAGCATGTTCGCCAGCATGGCAACACTGGCTGCCGGGTGCCCCAGTACCGCCGCGCCGGCGCCGGTTTCGACGATTTCCCCGTTCTTCTCCAGCACCACGCCCAGGGCCGGCAGGTCCAGGTCGTGCGCATCCCGCAGCACGCTGCCGCACACAAAGCCGGCGGCGGAGGTATTATCGGCAATCACGCTCTTCAGGTCAAAGCGGAAATTTTCATAGCGGGAATCAATGATTTCCACCGCCGCCGTCACGAAATCCACTGCCGTCAATACCTGGCCGGTATGGCATCCCGGACCGGCCAGTTCGGCCCGGGTCATCACCGCCACTTCCGCTTCCACCCGCGGGTGGATGAATGCCGCGCTGTCAATCCCGGCGCCATCGCCATAACTGCCCGTGGCGGGCAAGAACCCGTACACCGGTTCCGTCACCCCCATCTGGCGCATCTTGGCCTGTGAAGTCAAACCCATTTTCAGGCCGGCGGTGCGGATGCCCCGTTCCTCCTTGCGCCGGCGGATCTCGTACTGGATGGCGTAGGCGTCCTCCCAGTCCAGTTCCGGGTAGTCATCGGTGATTTTAGTGACCGGCTGCCTGCTCAACTCGGCATTTTCCAGCAGCTCCGCCAGTTGCCTGATGGTTCCCTGGCCCAGTGCCATCAGACTGCCTTCACTTCGCGGCGGGCACGCGCCATGTTCAGCGCTACGTCCTCGATCATGTCTTCCTGGCCGCCGATGGTTTTCATTTTCCCCAGTTCAACCAGGATGTCTCCCGAAGGGATCCTGTATTTTTCACCGACGCGCTTGGCGTGCAGGAGAAATGAAGAATACACGCCGGCATAGCCCATGATCAGCGAGTCCCGGTCAACCCGGATCAACTGGTCCATGATGGGCACAACCACGTCTTCGGCCACGTTCATCAACTTGAATACGTCCACACCCGTTTTAACGCCCATGCGGTCCAGCACCGCGTTGAACACTTCCAGGGGCGTGTTGCCGGCGCCGGCGCCCAGCCCCGCGGCGGAACCATCGATACGGTCCGCGCCGGCCTCTATCGCGGCCAGCGAATTGGCGATGCCCATCGCCAGGTTGTGGTGTCCGTGGAAACCGATCTCGGTATCCGCTTCCAGGCCGGCGCGCAATGCGCCGATGCGGGCAGTGACATCATCCGGAAGCATATACCCGGCGGAATCGGTGCAGTAAATACAGTTGGCGCCGTAGGATTCCATCAGTTTGCCCTGTTCCAGCAACTGTTGCGGTTCGACCATGTGGGCCATCATCAGGAAGCCGACCGTATCCAGACCCATTTTCCGGGCCGAACCGATGTGCTGTTCGGACACGTCCGCCTCGGTGCAATGGGTGGCCACGCGGATGGTGTGAACCCCGCAATCACGGGCCATGTCCAAATGATCCACGGTGCCGATACCCGGCAGCAACAGGGCCGATACTTTTGCGTTTTTCATGCGCGGCACGACCGCCTGCAGGTAGTCCTCATCGGAACTGGCGGGAAAACCGTAATTGATGGAAGCGCCGCCCAGGCCGTCGCCGTGGGTCACCTCGACCAGGTGAATGCCGGCATCATCCAGCGCAGAGGCGACACTGATCATCTGTTCGACGCTGATCAGGTGACGCTTGGCGTGCATGCCGTCACGCAGGCACATATCATGCAGTTTGACTGTTTTTCCGCTGATGTTCATCATGTTTCTACCTAATCTGGCTAAGCCGGATGTCCGGGGTCAGAGTAAAATCACCCCGAATCCTGCCATCGACCGGGATAACGAGGATTTTACTCTGACCCCAAAATTCAAATTTCGGTGACATTACTCTGACCCCACCTGTCATCACGCGTTTGCGGCCGCCATGCGCAGCGTTCCATTGCTGATCTCTTCCGCCAGCATCTCGCCGGTGCGCAGCGCCGCCGCAGTCATGATATCCAGGTTGCCGGCGTATTGCGGCAGGTAATCCCCCAGTCCCTTCACCTCCATGAAGATGGATACGCGCCTGCCGTCGAAAACGGGGCCGTTTTTCAACCGGTAGCCGGGCACGTATTTCTGCACTTCCCGGATCATGTCGTGGATGGATTTCCTGATGGCATCCTGGTCCGGGTCGTCTTCCGTCAGGCAATGTATGGTATCGCGCATGATCATCGGGGGTTCCGCCGGGTTCAGGATGATGATCGCTTTCCCCCGTCCGGCGCCGCCGACCCGCTCCAGTCCGTTGGCCGTGGTGCGGGTGAATTCGTCGATGTTTTTACGAGTGCCGGGACCGGCGGATTTCGACGCTACGGTCGCCACGATCTCCGCGTATTCCACCGGCTGCACCCTGCTTACCGCAGCCACCAGGGGTATCGTCGCCTGGCCGCCGCAACTGACCATGTTCACGTTGGTCTCCTGTTTGCCGACGTGTTCCTGCAGGTTGACCGGAGGCACGCAATAAGGGCCGATGGCAGCCGGCGTCAGGTCGATGACCAGGACTCCCCGCTGCTCCAGTTTCCTGGAGTTCTCCGGGTGGACGTAGGCGGAGGTCGCATCAAAGGCGATCCTTATATCATCCGCCTCGATATGGTCAAGCAGGGCATCCACGCCGTCATGGGTGGTCTTCAGGCCGCTCGCGCCCGCCTTTGCCAGTCCGTCGGAGTCCGGGTCGATCCCCACCATCCACACCGGGTTGATCCAGTCGCTGCGCAGCGCCTTCATCAT
>JAPPLI010000137.1:7674-26581 GCA_028819495.1 Gammaproteobacteria bacterium
CGATCCCCACCATCCACACCGGGTTGATCCAGTCGCTGCGCAGCGCCTTCATCATGAGGTCCGTCCCGATATTGCCGGAACCGACCAGGGCAGCATTTATTTTCATATCACACCTCATATATCCGGGGTCAGCGATAGCCGGGGTCAGAGTAAAATCACCCCAAATCCTGCCATCGACCGGGATAACGAGGATTTTACTCTGACCCCAAAATTCAAACCAATCATGTAAACCGCACCGATGCGTTGCCTATTCCGCCCACGGCCAGGGTCATGACGTCTCCCGGCACGACGGGGTGCAGGGGCACCAGGGAGCCGGACAGGATAACCTCACCGGCTTCCAGCTTGATGCCGTATTCACCCAGGGTGTTCGCCAGCCAGGCCACGCAGTTTACCGGCGACCCCAGGGCCGCGGCGCCGGCGCCGGTGGCTATCACTTCACCGTTCTTGGTATGCACCATGCCGCAAGTCACCAGGTCCACGTCGCGCGGGCTCACAGCCCGGTCGCCCAGCAGGAACGCCCCGCAGGACGCGTTGTCGGCAATGGTATCCTGTATCTTTATCTTCCAGTCCCGGATGCGGGAATCCACGATTTCAAAACAGGGCATCACGCATTCCGTGGCGCGCAGCACCGCGGCATTGGTGATCCCGGGACCCTCCAGGTCGTGTTTCAGGATGAACGCAATCTCACCCTCGGCCCTGGGCTGGATCATTTCCGAGCCTATGGGCACCTCGTCCCCGTTGTTATACACCATGCGGTCCGTCAGGTATCCGAAATCCGGCTGGTTGACCTGCAGCATATCCATGACGGCCTTACTGGTAACGCCGATCTTCTTGCCGATGATCTTCTCGCCGTCATCCAGCCGCCGCTGCAGCAATTGCAGCGAGATGTTATAGGCATCCTCGATGGTTATACCGGGCTCCTGGTCCGTCAGCGGATCGATGGTCCTGCGCTCCCGCAGGCAGTCGTACAGCGTATTGCCGTAAGCCAGTATTTTTTCTTGAGTCAAGCTCATAATTTCAGGCACACGTTGCGCATCTCGGTGTAGAACTCCAGCGAGTGTACACCACCTTCGCGGCCTATGCCTGACTGTTTGGAGCCGCCGAACGGCGTCCTGAGGTCCCGCAAGAACCAGCAGTTGACCCAGGTAATGCCCACCTCGATGGCGGCGGCAACCCGGTGCGCCCGGGACGCGTCCCCGGTCCAGATCGACGTTGCCAGGCCGTAGGGCGTGTCATTGGCCATGGCGACCGCCTCGGCTTCATCGTCAAAAGGCTGAACATGGCAGCAGGGGCCGAAGATCTCCTCCCGGTTCACCGGCGATGATTCGGGCAGGCCGGTCCAGATGGTCGGCTCCACCCAGAAACCGCCGCCCAGCTCGCCGGGCACTTGCGGGACACCTCCGCCGGTAATGATCTCGGCGCCCTCTTCCCTGGCCTTGTCATAATAGGACAGCACCTTTTCCCGCTGCTGCCGGCTGATCATGGGGCCCAGGGTGGTGGTTGCCAGTTCCGGCCTCCCGGTCGCCAGGTTTTCGGCGCCCAGTCTGAGCCGGTCCACGAATTCGTCGAATACCGGCCGCTCCACGTAAACCCGTTCCGTGCCCAAGCACACCTGCCCGCAGTTGGCGAACACCGAACGCATGGCATCCTCTATGGTCCTGTCCATGTCGCAGTCGGCGAAAACCACCCCCGCGTTCTTGCCGCCCAGTTCAAAGGAGACAGCGCGCAGACCCACCGCCGCCGCTTTCATGATTTCAGTACCCGTGACCACCTCACCGGTAAACGTAATGGCGTCAACGCCCGGGTGCCGTGTCAGGAACTCCCCGGCGGAATCCGGGCCGAAACCATGCACGACGTTGTATACCCCCGCGGGGATGCCCACAGAGTTCATTACTTCGCCCAGCAGGGTCGCGGTGGCCGGGGTTTCCTCGGACGGTTTCACCACGACGGCGTTGCCGCAGGCCAGCGCCGGCCCGACCTTCCAGGTCATCAGCAACAGGGGCAGGTTCCAGGGACAGATGACGCCGACGACCCCCTTGGGCACGCGCAACGCGTAATTCAGCGCCCCTGCGCCGTCCGGAGTGTCCGTCATGAAGGATTCCGCCGGAACGTTCTTGATGATATCGGCAAAGATCTTGAAATTGGCCGCGCCCCGGGGGATATCGACATGCCGGGCCAGGGACCAGGGCTTGCCGGTATCGAGACATTCCGCTTCAACAAAATCATCGAACCGGGCGTTGATGCCGTCGGCCAGTTCATATAACAACGCCACCCGCTGCTGTACGGCCATCGACCCCCAGGGTCCCGCCAGGGCAGCCCGGGCGGCTTCGACCGCCGCATCCACTTCCTCCCTGCCCGCCTCGTGAACCTGGGCATAGACCTCGCCCGTCGCCGGACTCAGCGTGTCAAACATCCGTCCGCCTGAAGACCCGACAAATTCACCGCCGATAAAATGACAGAACGGCGTCCCCGATACGACCTGTTCAACCTTTGCGTGCATTATTTAAAATCTCCGATATATGGGGTCAGAGTAAAAATTCTGACGAATTTCTTACTCTGACCCCTGATTTCAGTTGCCCGTCATTAAAGAATACTTAACGCGTATTCGGCAATTTCCTCATCCTGTTTTTCACTGGCCCCGGAAACGCCGATGGCGCCGATGCGGCGCCCGTCAATCTCGATAGGCACCCCGCCGCCGCAGGTCACCAACCGGTCTGACGCCGGCAGACTGGTCCTGCACGGCTGCGACAGGGTATCCATCACTTCTCCCCATTTCGACGTCGGCATACCGAAACTCATCGCCGTATAGGCCTTGTCGATGGCCAGGTCGACGGAATGAAACGCCGAACCCGGCATGCGCAGAAAAGCCGCAAGATGCCCGCCGCTGTCCACCACCGCCACGTTGACCCTCACCTTCAATTCCTCGGCCCGCCTGACCGCGACCTGGACCAGCGCATGGGCCGCTTCCCAGTGGATGTTGTTCTGTTCTACCGTTACTTTCATCCGCCTCTCCGCAGGGGACGGATTTCAAATCCGTCCCCGGTGTTCAACTTTTGAGATGTTCCTGTATCTTACGCCAGGGGGCTTGTCCCCTGTCGTTAAGTTGCGCCAGTGTTTCCGCCGGAAAATCAGCCGTTACCCCGTTACGGTAAGACTGCCGGTCAAAGCAGCGTTCATACCAGTTCGCGACCTTCTTACGCGACAGGTACCAGCCGGTCCAGCCGAATTGATACAAGGTCTGGAAATACGGCGCCATGGCCGCATCCGCCAGGGAGAACCGGTCGCCCGCCAGCCAGTCCTGGTCCTCCAGCGTGCGCTCCATGTCGGCGATGGTCTTCTCGTATGTCGCAACGGCGTCCTTGATGTCCGGGGCATCATAGCCCATCTTCACCAGGCGCCGCTGGCGTTCGCGCCGGGGTTTTTCCACCACCTTGTCGATAATGGCGTTCATCTCCGCTTCCGAGAGCTGTTTGAGTTTATCCGCCATAAGCAGCGGCCACTGCAACGCGCCGCAACTGGGATGGACCTTGATGTCCACGTGTTTCATCCAGAACCGCATCTGCGCGGTATGGTAGGGATTATCCGGCCGCAGTTCAGGATCGGGGAACCTGTCCTCCAGGTACTCGCAGATGATGGAGGATTCGATAACGGGTTTTCCTCCGTCCACCAGGGTCGGTACTACACCCAGAGGGTTCAGTTTGAGATATTCCGGCCTCAGGTTCTCCTTCTCCGCCAGGTTCACATGGCGCTTTTCCCAGTCCAGGTCCTTTTCCGCCAGCACGATGCGCACCTTCTGGGCGCAGGGAGACATGGGGTGTGTATACAATTCCAGCATTATGTCATTCGCCGTATCAGTATTATCATCGGTATAGTGGCATTCCAGCAGTCTGTTACTGTCATCGGTATTGTGGCGTTCCGTCTTTATAGATTGTACCCGACAATGAGGATATAATGTTTTTTGCAGTTGCTGTCAAATAATATCGATATTTTTCTACTTTGTCGATTTTTTTACCATGACCATTCGCGCCAAAACACTGGTTGAATCTTCCTATAACCGGCTCCGGTCCGACATTATTGCGGGGAAACTGGCCCCTGGCTCCAAACTCCGCATAGAAGAGTTGCGGGGAGAATACAAGATCGGGGCAAGCCCGCTGCGCGAGGCCCTGAACCGGCTGGCCGGCGAGGGCTTCGTCACGGTAGAGGAGCAACGCGGCTTCAGCGTCGCGCCCGTTTCCCCGGACGATCTCAGGGACCTCAGCGGCATGCGGGTCATGCTGGAATGTGAAGCGCTGCGCGAAAGTATCAGGAACGGCGGTGACGAGTGGGAGGCGAACCTGGTCGCATCCCACCATCGCCTGCAAAAGGCAGAGCAGAGCTTCGGCAAGGACCTGGTGGAATGGGAGCAACGCAACGATGAATTCCACGAGGCCCTGCTGGCAGCCTGCCCCTCGTCATGGTTGCTGCGTCTGCGCCATGTGCTCTACGAACAGCACAAGCGCTACCGCTTCATCGCCATACTGTCGCAACAGGAGGGCCGTGACGTTCACCGGGAACACCGGGATATCCTGGAGGCAACGCTGGCGCGCGACATAAAAGCCGCGTGCAGGGCCACGGAACTTCATATTCAATACACGATGGAGAGCAGCATCCGGGTATTTGCCGACCTGGAAAAAGATACTCCCATATCCGTATAACTGCGGCAGGTTGTGTAATGGCTAATAAGAGTAACCTGTTTATCCGTTCCATCCTGCCGGGCATTATCGCCGCTTCCACAACGTTTGCCGGCCTGGCCCAGGACGGCGCGCCGCTGCTGGAAGAAATCATAGTGACCGCGGAAAAACGTTCCGAAAGCCTGCAGGACCTGTCCCAGGCCGTGACCGCGCTGTCGGGCGAGGACATGGACAACCGTAACATCATCACCTTCGTGGACCTGGGCAGCATTGCCCCGGGCGTAACCGCCGCCAAAAACGAAGGTTACAAGACCGTCATCGCGATACGCGGTGTGGGCAACGAGGCCAACCAGAACGCGATAGCCAACCCTTCCGTGTCCTACCACCTGGACGGTATCTACGTGGCATCGCCGTTTGCCCTGCACACGGATTTTCTTGACCTTGAGCGTATTGAAGTGTTGCGCGGCCCCCAGGGCACCCTGTTCGGCCAGAACTCCACGGGCGGCGCCATCAACGTGATTACGAAGGCGCCGGATACGGAAGAATTTTTCGGCAAGGCCGATATAACAGTGGGCAACTACAGCCTGGTACGGGCGCGCGGTTCGGTCAATATCCCCATCAGCGATACTATTGCCCTGCGCGCCTCGGCCGCTTCCCACAACCATGACGGTTTCAGCCGCAACATCACCCTGGACCAGGAACTTGACCAGGCCGACAGCTTCTCCGGCCGCGCCCGCCTGCTCTGGGCGCCCACGGAAAACCTGCGCTTCAACCTCACCGCCCAGTATTACGATGAAAACACCAACGGGGCGGCGCAGAAAGGCATCCTCGACTCCACCCTGAACCCGCGCCGGCTGGCCCAGGACCGGCCAAGCAGTTATGAACTGGAGAGTCAACTCTACAGCCTGGTCGCCGAATGGGACCTGCCCGCGTTCACGGTCAGGTCGCTGACCAGCTACCAGGACGATGACGTCACCGTGGTGCGGGACAACGACCGCCATGATTTTTCAACACTGGTTAACCGGGGGACCTTCCTGTTGCCCGCCAGCGTTGACCCGGAGACTGACCGCCAGAAAACCTTCACCCAGGAAATCAACCTGATCTCCTCCGACCCGCTGTTCGGCCGGCTGGACTGGGTGGCCGGGGTATTCTACCTGGATACCGAGGTAGACATCCTCTTTCGCGAATACATCGACTTCAATACCGACGGCGTTTACGGTCCCGACACGGTCACCGTGGAGGAGGTACTGAAGTTCGGAGGAGAAGTCGGCTTCATCTCGGATTCCAAACCGGAGCGGGAGTCTATCTCCGTGTACGGCCAGGGCACCTGGAACCTCACCGACTCCCTGCGCCTGGTCGCCGGCCTGCGTTATACGGAAGACGAGGTTTACTCCAAAGTCACCAACTTCTTCGGCCGCGCCGGCACCGCCATTCTCGAGACCAGGAGCGAAAAGCTCACCGGACGCGGCGTAGTGGAATTCGACCTGAACGATACCACCATGGTGTACGCCTCCTACACCCGCGGGTTCAAACCGGGCGGCAGCAACCTGACCTACGGCCGCGAAGACGTCGTCGCCCCCATCGTGGTGCTGCCCACTTACGCGGATGAGACGGTGGAAGCCTGGGAAGCCGGCATCAAGACCGACTTTGCCGACAACCGGGTGCGCGTGAATGCCGCCGCGTTTTACTACGACTACAAGAACCTGCAATACCAGGCGACGGACCCCGAGGTGTTCGAGGGCGGTGTCGGCAACCTGCCCGGGTCGGAAATCTACGGCGCCGAAATGGAACTGCTGGCTTTCGTCACCGAAAGCCTGACCCTGGACGCGCGCCTGGCCTGGCTGGAAACGGAAATTTCCGAATCACACCTCGCCCTGGACAACGTGCGCTCCGACGACGCCACCAACGCGCTGCTGCCCCAGTGCGGTTTCAACATATTCTGCGACGACATCCAGCGCGCCCGCGCCGCCGCGGTAACGGACGTTGAGGGCAACGAACTGGCCAAGACGCCCAACTTCACCGCGGACGTGATGCTGCGCTACCGGGGCCGGCTGGACGGCTGGGGCGACTTCGAGGCCAGCGCGCAATACATCTACCGGGACGGCTTCCAGCACCGCATCTTCAACAACCCGAGGACCGATGACGTACCCAGCTACAACGTCGTCAACCTGATGCTGACCATCTCCCCGGACGCCTGGCCCTGGCACATCGACCTGATGGGCATGAACCTGGCCGACGAAGACGGCATCAACGCCCGCTTCACCGACGTCTTCGGCGTCGGCTCCACCGGCGACGAACTGATCGCCCCCAGGCAGTACATGGTACGCTTCGGCATGGAGTTCTGATGAAAATATCAGATAAATTTAAAACCGGCGCCCTGCTGGTACTTGTAACCGCATCCCTGCTTGCCGAGCCCGCGGCAATCCGCTGGCAGCAATGGGGCAAGGCGCCGTTCGAGCAGGCAGCGCAGACGGACAAGCTGGTCATCCTGGACGTGGGTATAGAAGGCTGCACCGCGTGCCGCTGGATGGACGAGTCCACCTATACGCACCCCGGCGTGATCGAGTTGATCAACGAACATTTCATTGCGGTCGTTGCCGATGCGGAAGCGCAACCGGATATCGGCGAGCGTTACTCCGACTGGTCCTGGCCGGCGACCATTTTCATGACCGCGGACGGCACTCAGGTCCTGGCGCTTGCCGGCAACCGCAGGCCCGGCAATTTTATCCCCATCCTGGAGAAGATCATCGAACAGAAACAGGCAGGCGATATTGTTCCTGATGAACTTACGCCGTATTCCGCGCCCCCGGAAACGGTTGAAACCGGCATCAGCGTATTGAGAAACCGGCTGCGCGCGCAACTGGATCGCCGGCTGGATGAAGAACACGGCGGCTGGTCGAAGAACGGCATCTCCACCACCACGGGCGCCCGCCTGCAACACCTGTACCTGCGCGCCCACATGTACGGCAACGGCGAACTGGAACGTCTGGCCCTGAACACCAGTTCCGCCTACCTGAAAGCCATAGACCCTGTCTGGGGCGGGGTGTACGTGCGCTCATTCGACAAGCCGCCGGCGCGCTTTGAAGGGCTGAACGCGGTGCCGGAAAAACGCATCACCAACCAGGCCAGCGCCTTGATCGCCTTTTCACATGCCTACGCCAACAGCGGGGATGACAGGTACATCGCCGGCATCACCGAGGTGGATAGATTCCTCAACGACTGGATGAAGGACGGCGACAACACCTTCTATACCAGCCAGGAAGATGACCCACCGCGCCTGGCGGACGGCATGAACGCCATAGATTACTGGCGGATCGGCAATGATGAGGGGCGGCAGGAGTACGGCATTCCTCCCATCGACCACGCGGCCTATACCGATAAGAACGCAGAGTTAATTAATGCCTTGATCATCACCTACGAAACTACCGGCGATGAACGTTACCTGGACACCGCGATCAATACCGTGGATGCGTTATTGCAGAACAGGAAGACGGAACACGGCTGGATGTTGCAGGCACATGCCACGGATTCCACGGCAGATGACAACAGGATGCGCCCCCTGGTTGTCCACGATAAACCCTACCTGGGCGCGCAGGCCTGGATGGGCGCCGCGTTACTGGGCTTGTACCGGGCAACCGGCGATGCGAAGTGGCTGGATCACGCCGTCACTATCGCCGACGCCATGCTGAATACTCTATATGACGGGAAAAACGGCGGGTTCTACTCCAGTCCGCCGGACGAGACGGCAACCATCATCCCGCCGAGAAAACCCCTGGAGTTGAACGCGGTCGCCGCGCATTTCCTCTACGATCTATGGGTGTATACAAAAAATGACGGCTATGCGGAGATCCCCGAAGCCACCATCAGGGCCGTTGCCACACCCGAAATCCTGCGCCGGGAAGGACGGATCACGGGACAGACCGCGCTGCTGCTGGAGAAACTCACCGCCGCCTACGTGGAGTTCTCGGTAGTCGGCGACCCGGACCACGAAGACGCACAGGCATTGTTCAACGCCGCAAGAGAGGCCTATCACCCGCGCAAGTTACTGCATTACGAGAAACCCGGCCGTTACCCCTCAGGCAAGGAGGCAAGGCTATACATATGCAACCCTGATAAATGCTCTATCCCCATCACAAATCCAGCCGATGTAGCAGGGTTTGCCGACAGGTTCCGGGCGCCCGCATCCGGCTCGGGGTTGTTTGAGTTTTCAGGATAAACAGGATATAGACAACGAGAACACTACGCTGCAATTTGCAACGGATGAAGGCCGGCCCTGGCCGCCATGGAAACAAGGCTGTCAATGGAGAACCCTGAGATTTTCCCCCTACACACATCACCGATACGCGAACGCTGTACACCCATGATCTTTGCAGCCTGCTCCTGCGTCAGCTCATTTTCTTTAATGAAGGCAATAATGGCATCGAACAGGGCTGCTTTGATTTTCAACTTCTCAGCTTCACCCGGATCTAATTCCAGAGCATCGAAAATACTACCGGTAGTCACACGTTTCATTTCAAACTCTCTTTTGCATGTCGATAACGCCTTGTAATTGTGTGCTTATCGGACCCTTGAGAATCCCTTCCATAGATTTGGATTGTACAAAATCTTATACAAAAAATAAAGCGTTTTGAACTACTGAATTTGAAAAATGATCCTGGTAGGCGCACATCATTTGATTTACCCCGAAACTCGTGATATCCAGGCTGTTTAATTTTTCAGGCTAACGCACTCGCGGCCCTGTCCCCAACCACGAGGCTTCTTCCCACTGCGCGTAATGCCGCTTCAACACTGCTGATATGTGAACGATGATCCGGGTCGACCAGCTTTCGGACCGCAGACTCACTAAGACCAAGACGTTTTGCCAGTGCAGTCTTGGTAATGCCCTGGCGGCGCATGGCCATGTAAAGAGCCAATTTGGCAGCGACGATTGGCGAAACCGCGACAAGCTCCTGGCCGTCCACAATAGCGCTTGGTATCGGAATGTCCCAGTGCTCCTGGACATATCCGGCTAAAGCAGCTGTCAATGCATCCTCAGCCAATGTCAGTGCCTCGCTCCGGTCCTTACCGCCGGTAAGCGCCCCAGGCACATCCGGGAAGCTTACATAGAAACCCCCTCTCTCTTCCGGGGTTAAAACACATGGATAAACGTAGTACATCAGAATTCCTCTTTATCGATACCAAGGTCTTTCAACATCGCCGCTAAAAGACCTTTGCCGATTTCTTTGCGCGGAACAGTCGTAAGCCTGTCGCCCAGATGAAGACGACCGTGACTTCCTTTACCATGCCTGGGGTTATAGCGGCATTTCTGCCCTGTCTTCCTTGCATAACGCTTGACGCGCCAGATGAATTCCGTTCCGTCCATGATGTAAAAGTAGCACTACATAGTACGAAAATCAATATTATTCGTACTTTTTTATTCGCTAAAACTCAGTCTCACCCCCCTGGTACGCCTTGATCGGCACCCCGGACAGGGGTTCGCCGCCGTCCTTGCCTACGCGGTAGGTTTCCTGGAAATAGAGGGAGTGGGTGCGTTCCTGGTTCATGAAGTGGGGGTGCATGGAGCAGACCATGTTTTCCGGCAGGACGAAGTCGAAGCCTTCGCCTATTCTCGGCATTTCGATCATGGTCATGCCGATAGAGTGGCCGCAGACGTGGCCGGAGCGGTAGCCGCGGTCGAAGATTGGCTTCATGCAGGCGTTGCTGGCTGCCTCGGCGGTGTTGCCGGCCTTCATGTGTTCCTTTGCCAGTTCGTGGAACTCCTGGTAGGCCGTCATCATCTCCCTGGTGATATCATCCGCGCCCTGCGGGAACACGGGGCGGGAGAACTCGACCCAGTGGCCGCCCTCGCCGGAGATCTCCAGGCCGTACATCATGCCGTCGCTGTCCTGAATGGGGCGGTTTGAGGGGAACACCATCTGCGGTTCCAGGGAGCCGTTCGGTCCCATCTGTATCATGTCCATGGTGTTGCGGGCGCAGCCGGCCGCGGCAAAGGTATTCTCGGCGATGCCCATGAGTTCCGCCTCCGTCTTGCCCGGCTCGTAGGCGCGCAGCACGTCCAGTACCCCCTGTTTGTTGATGTCCATGGAATGGCGCACCGAGGCGAGTTCCTCCTCGCTCTTCTGCGCCCGGGCATAGTCGAACTGGATTTCAAAGTCGATGATCTCAAAGTCCTTTGCCGCCAGGGCGGAATAATCACGCACGTTGATGATGTACTGCAAACCGTAAATGCCCAGCCGCTTCACGCCCCTGCCCTGCAGGAAATCCGCCATCCACTCGCCGCAGTGGGGGGGAATCTCGCGTTTCTCGATGAAGGTGGCCGTGTGGTCCCCTACCCAGGTTGCTTCGCGGGGGAAGACACAGACGGGGTCGCCGTCGGCGGGGATGACCACGTAGGCGTAGCGGTGCAGGATCAGGAACCCGCACATGTAGCGTACCGCGCCCTCGAAGCCGGTGTATTCGCTGCCGCTGACTACCAGGGCGTCCAGTCCTTCTTTCTCCATGGCCGCGCGGATGTTGGCGTAACGGCGATCGATCTCGGCCTGGCTGGGGCGAAAACGGTTTATGTAATCAGTCATTTGTTATTTCCTCATGATTTATGGGGTCAGAGTAAAATTTCTTCGAATTTCTTACTCTGACCCCTGGGTTCGAAATCTGTTGGGGCACCGGGGTCAGAGTAATAAATTCGTCATAATTTTTACTCTGACCCCACAATTCTATTCAATGTTCAGGATACTCCAGGGACCAGGAAGCCTCCAGCCCCTTGATAATCGCCGCACACGCCTCGTTCATGGGGCAAGGGATGCCCAGTTCCCGGCCCAGCCGGGCGATGCCGCCGTTCAGGGCGTCCACCTCGGTCAATCTCTCCGCCATCACGTCCTGCAACATGCTGGGGGGATGATAATAGGCCTTTTCCCTGCCGTAGTCGATCAGCGCCTCCGGGTCGCTGTCCAGGGTGATCCCCAGGGCGTCCGCCACGGCCATGCCCTCACCCACCAGCACCGACATGACCTTGCGCACGCCATCCTGGTCGCAGGCCACGCCGTGGGGCAGGCGCGTCAGGGCGCCCATGGCATTGGAGGCGGAGTTGAAGATCAGCTTGGTCCACTGCGCCCCGCGGGCGTCCTCCATGGCCAGGCACTCCATACCGCTGCGGTTCAGGGCGTCCGCGAGTTGTTCTACCTCATCCATCGTGGCCGGGTTGGTGGCGAATGGGCCTATCCAGGTCTTGCCGCCGGCATCATGGTTGACCACGCCCGGCGCGGTGATGTGTCCCGCCGGGAAGATTGTGCCCTGGATCACCCGCGGCGCGTATTCGGCCACGATCTCCTCGTTGCCGATGCCGTTCTGGACCGAGCAGACCGCGCCGTCCCGGAAGATCGGCGCGACGGACTCCATTGCCGACCGGGTGAACATCGTCTTGGTGGCAATGATGCCGAACTCGCACTCCGGGATATCACTCACCTCCGTGCGCGCATGCACGGTGGCGGTAAAATCGCTCAACCCGGTGAGGCGCAAACCGTTTTCATTAATAGCGTCCACGTGCTCACGCGCCAGGTCAAATGCCCAGACCTCGACGTCGTCCAGCCTGGCCAGGTGCGCGCCGTAAAGCCCGCCAATGGCACCGCAACCGATGATGCATACCTTCATTTAAATCTCCTGTTGTTTATCATTTCCGCTACTACCCCTGTCATCTCCGCTACCGCCATCGTCATTCCCGCGCAGGCGGGAATCCAGTCTTACAATGTGTCGCCTCCGGCGACACAGTATTCCACTGGATGCCGGAACAAGTCCGGCATGACGAACAGAATGAATCACCCGCGGTCATAACTGGACTCATGCGCCTTCACCAGCCGGTACAGGGTCTCGTGGTACGGTGCAGGGATGCCGGCTTTCTGCGCCTCGCGCACGATGGAACCGGTGATCCAGTCTATCTCCGTCAGGCGCTTGTTGCGCACGTCATCCAGCATGGAGGGGATGTGGGCATAGTCCTCGCCGCTGGTGGTGCCCTGGTTGACCGCCCTGACGTTCATCACCCAGGGGTCGTCCGCCAGGGTGACGCCGCGGGCTTCCGCGATACGCTTGGCCTCGTCCATCATGGCGTAAACCAGGTGGCCCAGGTCCTCCAGGTTGTCCTGCACGGAAAACGCCTTGACGTGAGGCAGGTCCGTGAGCGCCGAGATGCTGTTCACCGCGGAGTTGAAGATCAGCTTGGACCACTGGTGCGGCAGCAGGTCCTCGTAGGCCTCCGCCTTCAGGCCGGAACGGATGAAGAGTTCCTCAACCTGCTTGACGTATTCAAACGTTGCGCTGCCCTCCGCCCAGGGGCCCATCCAGGTGGCCGTGTCCAGTTCGTACTCCACGTGCGTGTCCGCGTGGCGGGTGCCGCTCATGAAGGTGACACCGGAAATGATGGGCCAGTCGCCGAAGCGGCTCACCATCTCCTCGCAACCCAGGCCGTTCTGGATCATCAGCACGTGGGCGCCGGGGAAATGACCCTGGATCATCCGGGCGCAGGCTTCAACCGCGAGCGCCTTGGAAGCAATGATGACCAAGTCAACGTCGCCCAGCTCCGCCGCGTCCGTGGAGGCGCGCACGTTTGCATGCAATTCGGATTTACCGCTGACCCGCAGACCCTCGTCATTCAGGGCCTTTGCGTGCTCCTTCCGGCGCGCCAGCACCGCCATGTCCACGACAGTACCCAGGTGCCCCACCAGCAGGCTGCCGATGGCGCCCGCGGCGACCACGCATACCCTGTCAATGTTATTCATTTACGTCCTTTTCAGTCGTCATTCCGGGCTTGACCCGGAATCCAGTCAAACAACTTTTCCATATAAGGAACTATCTTATTGACTGGATTCCCGCCTACGCGGGAATGACGGGAATCAAACCCTGTGGCTTTCATGTTTTTTCATCTGCGGTAATCTGCGGATCATACAACCCGGGCAACGATGTCCTTGAACTCCTCGTCGGTGACGAGACGGGCGTTTTTCGTACCGAGGTCCTTCACCTCCGCCAGTACGCCGGCGCGCTTGTCCTCCGGTATGTCCAGTCCCAGTTCCTCGCCCTTGAGCTTGATGTTGGACAGCCCGCTCTTCTTGCCCAATACGATGCGGCGTTCAGCATCCACAATCTCGGAAGAATACGGCTCGATGGCCTGGGGGATATGAAACTGGTTCGCCACCGCCCCGCTCTCGCGGGTGTAGAGGAATTCCCCGACCACGGGTTTCCAGCCGTCCACGCTGTAACCGCCGGCCTGTTGCACCACCTTCGAGGTCTCCCTGGCCCGGGTCAGGTCCAGTTCCACCGGCATGTCGTACAGGCATTGCAGCGCCAGGGCCACTTCACAGATGTCCGCATTCCCGGCGCGCTCGCCCATACCGTTAATGGTGCCCTGGATCCAGCGGGCGCCGCCACGCACCGCCGCCACCGCAGACGCGGTCGCCATGCCGAAATCGTTATGCCCGTGCCAGTGGATGGGGACATCGGGACCCACCCAACTGCTCACCTCGCCAATCAGCCGTTCCACCGCCTCGGGAGAACAGA
Organism: Gammaproteobacteria bacterium; assembly: GCA_028819495.1. Classification (GTDB taxonomy): domain Bacteria; phylum Pseudomonadota; class Gammaproteobacteria; order Eutrophobiales; family Eutrophobiaceae; genus JAAXHV01. The sequence continues at coordinate 21,888 of JAPPLI010000137.1, forward strand.
CACCAATAGTATCCACCACGGACACCTCGTCGGCCCCCTGCTCGATGGCCGTCGAATACACGTCCCGCAGGAACCCCAGGTCGCTACGGGTCGAATCCACGGCAAAAAAGTTCACGGTCTTTATCCCGTTATCCTTGGCATGCCGGATGGCATCCGTAACACGCTGCAGGACGCTATCCCTGGTGAACCCATACGCCTTGATCTTCATATCACTGGTCGAAATCTCAATCAACACATGCTCCGTACCCAAATCGATATGGGCATCGACATCCGCCTTCACAGCCCGGGAAAACCCCCAGATCTCCGATTGCAGCCCGGCGTCCAGAATACGCCTCACCGCCGCGGTATCATCAGCAGAGACCCGCGGAAAACCCGCCTCTATCCTGCCCACACCCAGTTCGCTGAGCCTGCAGGCGATATCAAATTTCTCCTCCGGCGTGAAACAAACGCCGACGGACTGTTCCCCGTCCCGCAACGTCGTGTCATAGAAACGCACAGGCGTGGAACAGTCGAACCGGGAAAGAATGTCATCGGTTCGGTTCAAATCACTTGTCCAAATCTTATCGGATGAAATGCTTTTACTCATAATTTTTACTCATAATGTTATCTAAAGACTACTGGGGCACTGGAGGTGTCCACACAGGTTGGGATAGCATTTTCAAGACCCTCTGGAAGCCATGGATGGCTGGAAGGGAGCGTACACGGATGTATTTATAGCGTGTCTTGAAAATGCTATCCCAACCTGTCCCCGATGTCCAATTCACCTGACAAACCACTCATACAGTTCATCCGCCGTAGCAAACCATACGTCATCATGATCCAGTATGTAATCCAGCACCTCCTCAAAATACGCTATCCGGTGCGGCACCCCCATTATATAAGGATGCACTCCCAATGACATGACCCTGGGTTGCTCCGCCCCTTCCTCGTAGAGCCGGTCAAACTGATCCATAGCCCGTTCCAGCCACACTTCCGACGTGTGCGCATGCACCACCATCATCGGCAAATCGCTGAGTTCAAATGAATACGGCATAGCCATGATCGGCCCCGCAGCGGTCTTCATGGTGACGGGGTGCTCATCCATGGGCCAGTCACAGACAAACCTGAACCCAGCCGCAGCCAGGTGGTCCAGCGTATCCAGGGTCTCCTGTAGCCCCGGCCCCAGCCACCCCTTCGGCGCCTTGCCGGTGTAGTCCTTGAGAATGGCAAAGGACTTGTTCACCACCTCCACCTGGTCCTCAACGACATGCATGGGCGCCTGGGCATAACCGTGCCCCATGAAATCCCAGCCGGCCTCCCGCATGGCCCGGGCAACCGGCTCGCCCGCGCCCTCACACACCCGCGCATTGATGGCGACATTGGCCTTCAGATCGCGCGCCGCCAGCGCATCCATGATGCGCCACACACCGACCCGCATGCCGTACTCGTGCCAGGACCAGTTGGGAACGTTGGGCACGGTCACAACCCCCGCCGGCGAAGTCACGTACTCCCTGGCGACGGGCTTCTCTATATTCCACTCCTCGATATTGACGATCATGTACACCGCAATACGCTCGCCGTTCGGAAACCGCAACGGTTCCCGCTGCGGCATGGCGGAATAATCAAATCGTTCGTGGGGGAGTTTCATCAGGGTATTTTAACCTCTAACCTGCACGATGTCAGGTTACCTTATGATGCCTGACATGAGAACGACACTGACAATCAATGACAGGATTGCCAAGAAGCCCTGCATCGGTGACGGTGTTCAGCAAGCGATGTGAACCGGTACCGCCTTACTTTTTATCCTCCCATGCTATGTTCAGTTGTTCCTTGGCATCAAACCTGTCCTTCGCGGCCGTCTTGTCCAGCCGCTCCAGCTTGTCAAACAGGCGTTTGTAATACTTCTTCCAATCCTTCTCCCTGATTGGACGCCCGCTCAGGTTGATGATACCGACCAGCCCGTTATAGAAGGCCTCCCAATCCTCCTCGCTGAAGGTCACCCCGGCTCTTATCCCCCTCTTGAACTTCTGGATGGTTTCATACAAAAACTGGCGATCCATGGCCACCTTTTCCTGATACGCCCATTCCTCCCCGTCGCCCCGTTCCACCGTAATACGGCCGGTCCGCCAATGTTTGCCCACCTTGAGGTTCTTCAGGTCGGAATCCGGGTAACTCTCCGGATAGCGCCAGGCGTCCATTTTCCACAACACCTCCATATCGTCCACCGGAAAATCAAAATACGTCCCCGGCGCTACCTCGTAACGCTCGATGAAACGGTCGCTTTCGTGGAGAATCTCCCTCTGCCCGCGCACCTCATCGGCCCGGGTAACGTAGAACATGCTCCGGTTAGTGTCGGATGATTTATGGTGCGTGCGAATAACCAAGACAAGCCAGAACTCGTAAATGCCGCCGGGCAACGTCTCCCGGTATAAATTAATTATTCTATAAACAGAATTGAACGCCGAGACCTTAAACCGAGCAAGATGCCGCTCGGAATCAACTTCGGGCATGCCCCCGCCAGCACTACTCACATAATATTCCTTATAACTCCATCTTTCAGAGAAGACGTCTTTAAAGCCGTCTTCGCCGCCTGCCTCACCGCCTTCCCGGTAGTAGATGGTGATGCCATTCTCGATGACCCACTTTGTAGCATCCATGGCATCATTTATCGACTTCTTTTCCCTTTCATAGTACGCCTCATCCCAGAGGGCAGCATGCCCCGCGGCCGACACGGCCAGCATGACCGCCAGCCATATTTCTTGTGCAAGTCTTTTCACTGTCTATACCTCCACTTTGTATATCGGTTTACTCACTACGATGGAGTATTATCAGCAACTAATACAAACCACTCGTGAGTCTTAGACATAGTTACTTAACTGCTGCTATTTTTATCTTCGTGGAATACAGGAATTCAGGATATTGAAGGCCACTGTCTGGCCGCGTGCAACACACGAAGTATGCGCGCCAAGTCTCCCGCTATGTCATAAACCAGGATGTAATTTTCGTGCACGACCAGTTCGCGGGTACCTTCCACACGCCCGGGGCGACCAAGTTTCGGGTGATCGGTCAGTCGTTCAGCCTTCTCTGAAAACAATTCGTCAAGAGCTGACGCCGCCGCAGGATTATCCGCTTCAATATAGTCGAAAATAGCATCCCGGTCCGCAATCGCTTCAAGCGTCCAACTCAGCTTCACAACGACTTAACACCCTTACGGCGGGCCTCAGCCCTGCGGGCAGCAAATTTCGCTTCGACGTCTTCGTTCGATACCAGGTTTCCAGCATTGGCCGAATCCAGCCCGATCCGTACCTGGTCACGGAACCAGGCTCCGTGCTCTTCTGCCTCTTTCTGCCGGCGAATGATGTCTCTCATATAATCGCGAAGCAACTGGGCGCCGCTCCGGTCCAGAGACTTCGCCACGGCAGTGAAGCTGTCTTTCAGTTCACCATCGACCCGGAAAGTAAATGTGGCCTGGCTCATGGTTTCACCCCAATGTGTTACATATTCAGTACAATGTAGCACAATGTTCGCCTGCCATCAACGGAAAGTCCGGCGCACTCATCACATCCACCGGTGTAATATGCGGCTTAAACACATAAACTGCTATTATCCTGATCGGTACAACCAGAATCCACATGACCACTCTCGCCGTCATAACAGGCGCAACCAGCGGCATTGGCGCTGAATTTGCGCGCCAGCTCGCTGCCACGCACCAGGCGCTGTGGCTGATAGGCAGGCGCGAGGAAAAATTGAAGCAACTGGCTGCCGGGTTACAGGAAAAGCATGATGTCGACCCGGCGGTGATGATAATGGATTTATCCGATCCCGCGGTCATTGACGACCTTGCCGTGAAGATGCGGAACCAGCCGCGGTTAAGCTTCCTGGTCAATAATGCCGGTTACGCTGAAGACGGCGTTTTCCACGAGATGGCCTGGCAGAAACACGATGACATCATGCATGTGCACGTGCAGGCCGCGTTGAAACTCAGTTACGCCGCGTTGAACGTGATGGCGGCGAACGGCAACGGCAGTATCATCAATGTCTCCTCCGTCGCTTCATTCATACCGACACCAGGCAGTCCGCTGTACGGTCCCACCAAGGCATTCCTCCGCAGCCTGAGCGAGACACTGGCAATCGGGTACAGTGACAGCGGGATTAAAATCCAGGCATTATGCCCCGGCTATACCATCACGGATTTCCATGAAAAGATCGGCCTTGAGCCGGAAAAATTCTACAAGAAATCAGGGTTTGTGCGCGCCTGGACGTCAGAGTACGTGGTAAGAAAATCCCTGAACGACCTGCAGCGCGGAAAAATAGTGTCGGTCCCAGGCTGGAATTACCAGTTAATAGTCATGTTACTGCGCAGACTCCCACTTGGCTTGTTACTTGCCATGATCGGCGGCGATAATAAAAGCCACCGCTATGAATAGGGTCAGAAACCCAGAGGCTTACCAATGAACCCACCACAAGACATCAACGTCGGCCACACCAACTTCATCGCCGAAGCCGCCGCTTGGACCGAAGCCCAATCCGAACGCGCCGCGCAACTACCGGACCTGCTCAGCAAAAACAACATCAAAACAGTCCGCGTAGTCTACAGCGACCAGCACGGCCTGATGCGCGGCAAAGCCCTGAGCACAGAAAACTTCCTGCTGTCCCTCAAGAACGGCGTAGCCGAGACCGTCGCCAACCTGGGAAAAGACACGGCGAACATCCCG
>JAPPLI010000137.1:26681-36586 GCA_028819495.1 Gammaproteobacteria bacterium
GAACGGCGTAGCCGAGACCGTCGCCAACCTGGGAAAAGACACGGCGAACATCCCGGTAGTCCCGCTGTTCGACCGGGACGGCGGCTTCGGCATCGAGCAGATGGGCGGCGGCGGCGACATGCTGCTGGTCCCGGACCCGGTGACGCTCAAAATCCTGCCCTGGGCGCCGGATACAGCCTGGATCATCTCCGATCTCTACCTGAAAGACCGCACCCGCTGCCCGTTCGATTGCCGGCAACTCATGCGCGACGCGCTGGCTGCGCTGGAGGAACTGGACTACAGTTACATCGCCGGGCTGGAACTGGAGTTCTACGTGTTCGCCATAGAGGACGAGAAAGTGTCGCTGGGCGAATCCGGCCAACCGCCCGCCCCGCCGGCAGTGAAGGCAATCAGCCACGGCTTCCAATACCATGCCGAGCACCCCATGGACCGGGTCGCGCACGTGGCCGGCATGATCCGGGACATGGCCGCCGGGCTGGAACTGCCCCTGCGCACCATCGAGGCCGAATGGGGGCCGGGCCAGTTCGAGGTGACGTTCAATCCCCTGGGCGGCCTCGCCGCAGCCGATTCCCTGCTGCTGTTCCGCTCCGCGGTCAAGCACCTGATGCGGCGCCACGGGCTGCTGGCCAGCTTCATGGCGAAGCCTGCGCTGCCCAACGTGTATTCGAGCGGGTGGCACCTGCACCAGTCTTTGCGGAACAGGGAAACCGGGACGAATGCGTTTGTGGGCGATGAGAACCTGTTGAGCGATACCGGGTATCACTACATCGGCGGGCTGCTGGAACACGGCGCGGCGCTGACCGCTTTTTCCAACCCGACCATCAACGGCTATAAACGCCTTAACGCCAACCCGCTGGCGCCGAACCGCATCCTGTGGGCGCATGACAACCGGGGGGCGATGCTCAGGCTGGTGGGCGGGTATGCCGAGCCGGGGACGCGGATTGAGAACCGGTCCGGGGAGCCTTCGGCCAATCCTTACCTGTACATGGCGTCGCAGATCTATGCGGGGCTGGACGGGATCCGGAACGGGACGGACCCGGGGGAGCCGGTGCGGGATGATCCTTACCGGCAGACCGACAGGCCGGCCATGCCGAGATCGTTAATGGAAGCGGTGGAGGCGCTGGATGGGTCAGCGGTGTTGAGGGCCGGGTTCGGGGACCGGTTTGTTGATCATTTCCTGCATATCAAGCGGGCGGAGATTGGGCGGTTTCTGGCGCATGTTACGGATTGGGAGCATGGGGAGTATTTTGAGATGTATTGATTAGTTAACCATGCCGATCCGGAACTGGAAGGGGGTGTTGAACCGGTTTATCATTGAGTTTGAGGACCGGCTGGTTGACTATGTGTAACCGGCGATTTACACAGAAATATTTACAGTCCTGAGGAAGAGGTTGGCTTCGAGACCAACCTCAAATATTTTGGTTTCGGGAAATGAGAAAACAAATTGTCCTGGTTTGAAAAGGTGGATGGCAATGAAGGGCTGGTTTCAGCTGGCTACGCTAGAGAAACATCTAGTCGATCCAATGTCGTCAAACCCTGACGAAGATTGTGAGGATGAATGAAGTTTCACATTGTTCCTAATCAACGTCGAGTACCTAGTGAAGGGCGCAACATCGCCTATTTATTGACGGATAATTGGGACGATTGGTTTGAATTTAGTACGTTGTACATTCTCACCTATTATGACGTCGATGGTGAGAAACACGTCCTTGGGGGCGTCAAAATTGGTCAATTCGACATGGATGAGACACAGCGGCGCCCGCATATTCCTGAAGAATTCGAGAGCTTGGATAGTCACTTCTTCTCTCTTGGCCAAGACGTCGATTATTACGAGAGCGCTAGGAAGCTTGGTTCCGGCACTTCGGAGGTGTTACTTAAAGCCTTGAACGACGTTGTAGCACACGATGATATCTATGTCCGCGCCAGGAACGAACGGGTTATGGGGATGTCATTGATGCGTTCCGTCAGTGAACGGACATTGGTCGGTCAATTCCGCCGCGTTCTTGGTGGCGGCGTCCGATTAACGAGTTACGCCTTTCGCTATTATGGACCTAAGCAATTTGAGCCGACGTTTGAACCGGTAGAAATGTCATTTTCAGTCGAACCGTTTTCCAAACCTCCCACGAATATTCAGGTTATCATCGGCCGAAATGGTGTCGGCAAGTCGTTTCTACTAAACGCCATGTCACGGGCACTGGTCAACCCAGACGAAAGCGCCGACGACAATGGGCGGTTCATCGTCGACAACATTTTTGACGATGAATTCGAAAGCCCATTTTCAAATATAGTATCGGTGACGTTCTCTGCCTTCGACGATTTCCCCGTGATACGCGGGAGCAGGAATACACTGAAAGGCGTTCCATACACGAATGTTGGCTTGCGCAAGCTTAAGAGGGTTAGCGGTGAAAAAGATAAACATAAATTTAACACGGTCACGCAGGATCCAAATGAACTGACTAGTGATTTCATTGAGAGCGCAAAGGTCTGTTCGCGAGGCGAGAGGCGAGACCGCTGGCTTAGGGCGCTTCACTCCTTGGAATCAGACCCAATATTCGAAGAAGCAGCAGTCGCCGACCTTCTGAAATCCGAGCCCCAAAGATTCGGGCAGCAGGCGGGACAACTTTTTAGGCGCCTCAGCTCTGGTCATAAAATTGTACTCCTCACAATCACAAAACTTGTGGAGAAGGTCGAAGAACGTACGCTCGTTCTAATGGACGAACCTGAAGCGCATCTACACCCCCCATTATTAGCAGCATTCATTCGGGCGTTATCTGATCTTCTAATTAATCGGAATGGAGTCGCTATCATCGCGACGCACTCCCCAGTGGTTCTACAAGAAGTACCAAGAAGCTGTGCTTGGAAAGTTAGACGCCATGGTGGTAAGGCAATTGCCGAACGTCTGCGAATTGAGACGTTCGCTGAACATGTAGGTCACCTCACTTCTGAAGTTTTCGGATTAGAGGTCACGCAATCGGGTTTTCACAAGATGATCGCTGACGAGGTGGAAGCGGGTGATGACTTTGATACTGTAAGCGGCAAATTCAGTGGTGAAGTGGGATCAGAGGGTCGCGCACTTATAAGCGCATTTTTGGCAATGATTGTCAAAGGTGAAAATTAGATGCGGGCCGTTGTTAGACCGGATTTTGACGCGGGAAGGACCTACATCCGCTGCATTAGTAAGGTGCAGGACAATGATTTGAAGATGCGCCTCGAAAACGTCACAGAGCATATAATAGAGGCGGCGATTCAATATGAAATGTGCGCGCAAAATGAAGAGCTTCATCTCATTGCGCAGACAGATGACGTAGCAGGGATAGTCACAAAGAAAGAAATGGCTGGTGTATATAAAAATCGAATGGCTCGCAAGGGCAGCCCGGGGCGAAGCGTATATGACGCAATTAAATGTCTACCTGACAATGGGATTTGTCCGTTCTGTGACCAAGGATACGTATCGACGCTGGACCATATCCTGCCAAAGATGGCTTTTCCTGAGTTAGCGGTTATTCCGGATAATCTGGTAGGTGCGTGCAGGGATTGCAACACAGCGAAGTTGGCGGCTGCACCTACTAAAGCGGAAGATGCACCCCTGCACCCCTATTTTGACGAAGTGTCAGGTAGGCGGTGGCTGGGTGCGCGGGTTATCGAAAGCGAAGTAGCAGCGGTAGTATTTCACATCGCTTACGTTGATGCCTGGTCAGAAGAGCTTAATGCTAGGCTAAAAAACCAATTCGAGCTTCTCGGTCTCGACCATCTATATGCCAGTCAGGCAGCACGTGAGATAAGCGGCCAACGAAAAAACTTGACCCGTATCTTCGATGTGCTCGGGGAGAATGGTGTTCGTGAAGAGCTGGATCGCCAATCTCGAACTTGGGAGGAATACAGACTTAACAGCTGGCAGGCAGTCACTTTTCGGGTTCTAAGCGACAGTGATTGGTATTGCGGTGGCGGCCTCATTGGGCAATAAGTGCTGGATAGACGTATCCGCCGAGTTGGCCCAGGTATTAGTGGAGGGTGTGAAGCAGGTCAGTAGGTAGCCAGTTTAGGAAATAGAGCAGTTATCTCCAACATTTTTAAGAGCTGCTCGTTTTCTTCCTGTGAGGGCCATCCCCCACAGTGTGTGAAATTCTGTTCGCTAATTTCTTGTGTAAATCTTCTGGGTTTTCCCAAACGATATGATTAAATTGGCGGGTATCAAAATGAACATCCTCTAATCGGTCGTCGCGACATGTAAAAATAACGGGAATTTTTAGCCCTTCTGCAAATCCCGCTTCGTAATATACGCCTCCACGCGCTTTCTCTGGTTCTGAAGTAAAATCTGCCACAAGAAATCGTGAACGCCTGATCTCTGCAATTATTTCATCATCGATCTTGTTATTGTGTTCCTTACGATCTATGCGGAGTGGTTTATAGCCAACTTCCTCAATTCCGGGCTTGAAGCCTTCCTGCCATGCTTCATTCATTGAGTCGTCAAACCACATGGCAACAAAAGCCTGGTCTGAACTGGCCTGAATTCCTCTCAATTCCTCAAGACGTCGATATCCTTCAAGAGTGATGGTTGGGGCAGTCCACTCACCATTTACAAAACCCAATTCCTGGATTTGTTCTATCATGTATCGAAGTTGGCCTTCATTTTCCAGTAAAGTAGCAGCCAGCATCTCATCAGACACTTCTTGGAATCTGACAGACGCTCCAATCACTTTTGTTTTTGATTCAAGAAATTTGAGCAGATAATCCACCTGCATCGACACTGGTGACATCCTCCAGTTTTTTACCTGCTTTAAAATTTCAGAATCAACTACTGGAACCTCCCCCAATATATTCTGTTCGTAAATCCATCTTGACAGCTTAACTTTTTGAGGGGTTTCCAGTTCATATCCATTCTGGAATCTAGCCATCGCGCTACCAGTAATCACATAGCGCCCACCTGCGCGAGGGGAACGAATGTCGAGTGCGTCGTGAGACGGATTTATCTCGCATGTAGTTCGCCAAATTGGGCATTGTTGTTCATCAGACATACCTGCGAGTATAGTGTGCAGCAAGTGTCATTATCAATGGAGGGGGGGCGCCGAGATGTGCCTGAATAAACTTTTCTTAGCTCTCGAAATAAGATATTTCATGTACAGATATAGTGTTAAGGTGGTATGATATAACTTCTCAGGCACAACATGGAGGATACGGCTATGCGAAATGCGAATATCACTGAGAACTTCGACTTCAGCCAGCAACAGTTTCAATTTATCGACCAGAACGGTAACAGCGAATGGGGAACTTTTAAAGATAGCCTGCGCGCGCCCGTTCATCGCTGGTTTACCTATCCGGCCGGTTTCTCCTACAAGGCCGTTGACCATAGCCTGAAAAAGCACCGAATTTGTCGGGGAATGCAGGTGTATGATCCTTTTGCTGGCACCGGCACAACCAACCTGGCGGCAAAATGTTCAGGGATAGATTCCTGCGGTGTGGAGGCCCACCCACTCATTTATCAAATTGCCTGCACCAAGCTGGACTGGGAAGTTGACGAGAGTGAAATTGCCCGCGAAACGGAACGGATATCAGAGACGATAGACAGCAAAAAAAATGCGGATATCGACGTTATGCCGGAACTGGTAAGGAAATGTTACGATGAAAGTACGCTTAACGAATTAATTGTAATTCGCGACCTGATTGGAGCAATCCAGTCAGATCAGACACGTCGTTTTTTGGAATTGGCACTGATTAACACTCTGCGCCAAGTTTCGTCTGTAGAAACAGGCTGGCCTTATATTGCGCCGAAGAAACCACTCAATAAAGTCCCCGAACAATCAGCGGGAACGGCTTTTGAAGCCCAAGCCGCCAGAATGATCAGCGATGTCCTGCAAATCCGCAGGTACTCGGAGGGCTGGCGCGCTATCAAGTCAGATATCTACCATGCCGATGCGAGAAAAACTGCAATTCCTGATAACAGCGTGGATCATGTTTTTACTTCCCCGCCCTATTTGAATAATTACGATTACGCAGACCGCACGAGACTTGAGATGTACTTTATGGGATTGGCCAAAAGCTGGGCTGACATTACAATGGACGTGCGTGATAAATTGATGACCTCTGCAACGACGCAAGTCAGGGGTTCAGGTTATGACGTTTCGGAAGATTTGCGGAAGGATTGCCCGGAAGTTTCTGCATTTTTGCAGGCGTCGGTTGAGAAACTTGGCGAGTTGCGGCTTAAAAAGAGCGGCAAGAAGAGCTACGATCGTGTGGTGGGCGGGTATTTTAACGATATGTACCTGGTGCTGAAAGACGTTTTTCGCGTGATGAAACCGGGCAGAACGGCCATTTTTATACTAGGGGATTCTGCCCCTTACGGCGTACACATTCCGACCGACGAACTGATTGGAAAAATTGCCTTGGGTATAGGGTTCAGCCAGTATGATATTACGGTCTTGCGCGGACGCGGCGGCAAATGGAGAAATAATCCACAAAGGCATAATGTTGCCCTGCGCGAAGCTATTGTGACCATAAGGAAATGATAGACCAGATAACAAACCCGGGAGCCAAACTGGGTCAGGCCATAGGAGAAAAAATGGAGAAGGCGCTTGACGACAGGTTAAGAATACTGACTGAAGACCTAGGCCACCATTACCTCTGTTCCGGTTCCGTTATTGGCGGGAAGAAGAAAAAGGTAATCAACCTGTACGATAAGTACGGCACTGTATATCAGGTTGACTCGGTGATTGTGAACCCGGACATGCAACCCCTGGTTGTCTTTGAATCAAAATACATCCGTTATAAGAAACATAATCGCGACAAGGGAAGTTGGATATGCACTACTCACCAAGCAGTGCGGAGTCACTATCAAAGTATCCGCAAATTCATCGCTGTTCTCGCCGGCAGGTGGAGCGCACCTTCGCTCGCAATGATGAGAAGTCAGAATATCGTCATCTACGAGGTAGGCTTTGAGGCGATATGCGATTTACTGGAAGGCCACAACATTAAATTCGATTGGGACGAGAAGGATCGAAACAGCGCTATTCATGCCTATATGACTTATGAGGAATTACCGGAAGCGGCAAAAGATGAAATCGGAGAACAGATGATTAAGGGTGTTATTGAACCCTTGAGTGAAACAGTACGCAACAACTTGAGTCCCACTTCCCTTGAAGAAATCGAAAAAGTGTTTGTAGAACTTCATTCAAATCTTGGCGCAATCAGAGAAATTGAGTTCGATAGCGTGGAGAATGCTATGGATTTCCTAGATGACGTGGATTCATCTGTCTTTGATGTGGCCGATACTGTGAAACTGACTGACCCACCCCAATTTCAAGGTACATAACTCAGGGTAGGAGTTGAATTTCGGTATCATCGTAAGTGTTTAATTGATAACAAGAAGTTTTCTGTTATGCTCAGTCATGTCAACACAAAGAGAAAATATTTATGCCAATAACTGGTACACGTAAAATCTTTAATAGAACTAATGTAGGCAATGCTCCAGCCCGTCGCGGTGTCTATGCGTTATATAAAGGTTCCGAACTTCTATATATTGGAAGAGGTGGCACTTTGACATCGAATATTAGAACAAGGTTACAGGCTCACCTTGCCGGAAAAGAAGGAAGTTGCACAAAGAGAGCGAACCGTTTTAAAACAGAGACTACAGCTTCTCCTAGAACGCGGGAAAGACGCTTGTTGCAAGAATATTTAGATGAATATGGTGAGCTTCCTCCTTGTAATGACGTTATGCCGTGACTTCTTTTAACCACGAAGGACGACAAAAACCCGCCGTAGCTGTTATACCAGCAGCCCCGAAAAAGCAGTAAATTTTAAACCTTAATATATCAAGATTGCATGTGAAGTTGCACGAGTGAATTTTGGTGTACAGTTGACACTGATTGAGCGTTGACCGACTTATCGGGGGACGGTCATTTGGTCTGAAAATGAACAATATACGAACTTCAGAACAAGAGGATTGGTGGCGATCTCCAGGTTATGTGTATTTCATCGCGGCCGGTGACCCTCCAGCAGCTATCAAAATTGGTGTCACTAAAATGGACAAACTGAAAGACCGCATCCGGGAACACCAGGGCTCAAACCACGAAACCCTCAGCTTTCTCGGTGTAGTCCCTTTCCTTGACTCTGAATACCCCATGAAAGACGCTGAAATACACGAACAGAAACTTCATAATAAATTCGTGAAATTTCAACGACGCAAGGGTGCCGGCCATGAATGGTTCACAGCCGACCCTGAGCTTATGGAATACATCGAAAAGAATGCAACGCCCGTCTTTGAGCCAGACGTTGCCGAGTCGCGTGATCAATCAAGTAATTCTCCTCCCAACAAATTATTAGATTACGCCGAATTCTGGGAAAAATTCCAAATTGATAAGAATATTGCTGACGTCGAGGCAGCAATTAGCCTTCATGATGCCTTGGTATTTCCAGGTTATATCACTGTCTTAAAAGGGACTTTGCAGTTTAGACTTATCGAAAGACCTGACAAAATTGTTATGTGTATTCACACCGACGGCAAAATGGAAATCTATTTCGACCATCCGAATAGACATATGATCGAAAGCATCATAAAAAAACATGTCAATATGGAAAAAATTCAATCGTATTCAGGTGAAAGGAAGTTTCTGTTCCTTAGTTGGAACGATTGGAAAGGGCATATTACTGAGTTCATGACAGCATACGAGCAAATTAACAAGGAGTACCGAAGAAACCAAGGAGCTGAATAATCCAAATTGAATATTGCATGAATGGCATACAGGAGACACAATATTAAACAAATATACGCCTTCAGTAGTGTCCCAACGCTTAATCGGATAAAATCAATTGGTTAGGGTCATGGGGCTGGTTCGGGTTGTAATCGTTATTGGTAATTTATCCGACACCACTGATATCTAGATGCCGCCGTATGAAATTATCTGAACTAGCGCAAATCGACTTTGTAACCCTATGATTGACCCAGCAACCCAAGCCCAGCTTAAAGACGCCATAGCTGACTGCATAGACACTGATCAAGGAATCCTGGATAAACTTCGTGAGGAGATTCGCCCTCTAAGAAATACATCACGGCGGATACAGCCTCGCGAAACTACGTCGATTTCTATTGTCGGTACTGATGGTGGTAACAACCAGCTTCAATTCGATCCTTTCTTAATTCAACTCGTGAGGGTAGTTGACAGCTCCAACAACGAGTACTGTCTTCAGGCGGTTTCACCCACCACACCGGTTGAAAAACTAAATAGACTCCAGTTCCCTAATGACGGCTCACCGCAGCCGGCACTTGGCGAGATGATGGACTTCCTTGGTGTAACGTCATTGCCATCGCTCTCACATATGATACGCCCTACAGATAGTGGCAAACCTGTTTCACCAAGTTGGGTTCAGGTTTATCGCGAACTCGTAGAATGGTCCATCTTGTTCTCAATTTTAAAGCAGGACTTTGGGACGGATACTTTAATAGTCTGCGATGGTTTACTGCGCAGCAAAGTTTTTGCAGAAGATCTATTCCAGCGACTTCTACAGGGCATACGCACACGAATAGAGGAGAAGTGGCAAAGAAGTCGGCGTCGTATTTACCTCGCTGGTGTCGCAAAGCATAGCAAGGTGCTCTCTCGATACCGGCTTGCAATGGCACTTGAGGGAGTCCTACAAACTGATTACCCTACATACGTGGAAGTGCCGCGAGACGTTGAGGAGCGGGCTTACGTCTGGTCAGAGTTTGCTCGCGGTGACGATCGCGCCGACGAAGGTGGAGAAATCAATAAGTTCGTAGGCGGTAAGATGTTCCTTGTTAAGTTCGGTAGTCACCGACGCGACCCTGTTTGGCCTGTTGACATTTTTGTACCACAGATATCTGATGCGCAGGTCATATTAGCCCGCATATCTCACCGATGAATTGAATAAGGCCGTGTTTTGTGTTATAAAATTGT